>CAZIHG010000093.1:0-5099 GCA_964539205.1 uncultured Candidatus Nitrosopelagicus sp. | reverse complement strand
ATATTTCAGTAATGAGAGTTCTTTATTCCAGTGTTGTCCACCTATATGTTCATATATTATATCAATTTCTGAACTCTTTGATTTTTGCCTAGAAATTTCTTTGGAGATTTTTTTTACTTCTTTATGCCAATCTTCTTTTCTATGATCTACGGCATAATCTGCACCTAGCTCAATACATTTCTCTAATTTACCTTTACTAGATGTTGCTATAACATCACATCCATACAACTTTGCAATTTGTATTCCAAATATTCCCATACCAGAACTCCCTCCCATAATTACCACTGTTTGTCCAGGTTGTATTTTTGCTCTGCTGACCAACATATGCCACGAAGTCATCATTGTCATTGATGCTGCCGCTGCCTCATCAAAAGTAATACCATCAGGTATCTTTACAGCATTAAATTCAGGTAAATGAGTAAATTCACAATATCCTCCCCACAATGGTCCTGTTTGAAATCCCCAAACTTTCCTACGTCTACAATCATACTCACGTCCGGAAGTACACATCTTACAAACCCTACAGGACAGATTACCATGAGAAACAACTCGATCACCGACTTTGAGATTTTTTACATCATCACCAACATCTATGACCACTCCAGATGCATCAGTTCCCGAAATATGTGGTAATGGAACATCAATCGGTTTTCCTCTCATAGCCCATATATCATCATAATTAAGTGCCGCAGATTCTACTTTGATAATGACTTCATTCGGTTTTATGATAGGTTCCGGAATCTCCTTAATATTCAAAATAGATTCAAAATTATCATCTTTCGTATATTCATCAAAAACAAGTGCTTTCATAAATTGCTGAAGTCACAAATGATTATTACCCTTTCTAAATCTATTAGGTGCCCTCATAGGCACAGCTTTACGAGAATTAACAAACCACGTAAATCAATTTTGACTTGGGTCTTTAATCTAAATCTCAACAGCAAATCCCATGTATACATGGAATAACTCTGAATCTGGGGAACCAAAATTATTGCGATTTTCAACTCTCATGATTTTTGGAATTGCAGCTGCATCAGCATTGATTATGGCAGTATTACTTCATACATACTTCAATGATTTTATGTCAGATAATCCTATAATTAATTATATTTTATTCGGTCCTGCATTTGGAATAGGTTTTTTATATGGTTTGAAAATTTCTGAAAAAGCATTACAACCATCTGAAACGAGAAGTGCGTTAAAACGAAAAATCATTAAAACATTTCTTTTTTTTCTAGTAATTGGTGGGTTATTTAGTTCTGTAAATTTTGCATTACATGGTGGTGCACTAATGCCAGAAACATCTCCAATTGATGATGGTGTATTGATTTGGGTTACAGATATGTTGACTGCTAATGGTGGTACCACATTCTTAATTGCGTCAAGCTTTACGCTAATGGCAGCTGCCACAAGGCGTATAGTTGGACTTAATGCTGGCATGTTGAGTAAGATTATTACATTTGCTGGGACATTCATCTTCTTTTCAATGATTAGTATGAGTATTACTCAAACTGATCCTACACACTCTCAAATTTACCTCTACACATTTTATCATGCAGGAATTATTTGTGGTGCAATGTATCAGATGAATCGTTTTACAACTAATCTAAACAAATGGGAAGACTACATGAATGATCAGTGACTATTCTACAGTCACTGTTCCAACCATCCATGGATGGACTATACAATAATACTGAAACTCTCCACTATCAGTAAATTCGTATTCGAATGTATTACCAGCCAAAATCATTCCGGAATCAAATAAACCATCTGGTCCACCGTCAGGTGTTCCACTAGTTGCTAGATGAGCAGCACTGTCTTCATTCTGCCAAACTACTATGGTATTTGTTCCAATGGTTAATGATGAAGGAAGATAACATTCACTAGTTTCTTCACAGCCTGGAATACCCACACCAACAGGAATAGTTACAACTTCTGACATTGTCTGTGCAACAGGTTCTATAACAGTTGATTCCATGACTTCTTCTTCTTGTACCATGTCTATAGGCAATCTTTCAATTGCATACAATGTGTTACCAGGCTTGTCGAATTTTTGACATTCTTCAGTTGCATAGAATATTGCCTTACATTCCTCAAAAAATGCCGTTTTATCTCGTTGTATCTGATCACCATAAAGTACATTTTCGCCAATTGCTAGATGTAATAGACCTATTGCAGTAAGTGATGCAGCAACTAAAATCATGGAGTAACCTACTTTTCTATAATTATGTGGGTTTTCCATCTCTGACATTTAGATTGAAGAATTTTTGGGCAAATTTAATACTTTAGAACCTAGTAATAATGTGATTGGCAATACAAATTTTGCACTATGAATTTCTTGGTCCAATTAAGATCTCAGAATGGGGACCCCCAATGGGACAGCTGATCTATATTCTGTTCAGTAAAGCAAAAAATGGATTCAACATGTTATACGTATCTCAAGTAGAAAAAACAGAGAAATCTGATTTTTTTGTTCAAAATGAGAAATTCAAATGTTGGATACAACATGCTGGTTCAGAAGAACTACTTCACTTGGCGATTTTCCCAATGTCAGATTCTGAAGACAGTGAACGTGAGAGAATTGTTCAGAAAATAATTACTAAGTATAAGCCACCATGTAATACGGAATAAGGCTATGACTTATTTTTGACATCAAATAATTGTAGTGTTAAAAGATCAATTGCTTTTT
Source organism: uncultured Candidatus Nitrosopelagicus sp. (assembly GCA_964539205.1). Lineage (GTDB taxonomy): Archaea > Thermoproteota > Nitrososphaeria > Nitrososphaerales > Nitrosopumilaceae > Nitrosopelagicus. Next base: position 2,410 of record CAZIHG010000093.1, on the reverse strand, counting down.
TTAGATGATCAAATTCATTTATTGAGTGAATTTGACCCTCTGTTAACATTCTAAGTACTTTCACCATATTTCTCTGATAGTCATCCTTTGCAGAGACTTCCAAAGCATTAATCTTAGCTAGAAGATTTTCAAAATTCTTTATCATGTCATCTTTTGATGCATGTTTTTCCATATTCAGTTTCGTTCAATCTCACATATATGAATTAGAGTTGTTCATCATCAATTTCTTCAAATGCGTCTAGAAATTGATTGCATGTGCAGTCTGGAATCTCACATTTAGCCCTTCTTAGCATAGACTCATTTGAATCAGTATTGGTATGAGCCTCATCCGTATGATGACATCGTCTACAATTCATAATTCCATAAATTAATTTCTGTATTTAAGGAATGAGAACAGCTCTAGCTTCAATATCAGAAGTTTTGAGTTTTTGTAATGCCTGATTTGCCTGTTCTAATGGAAATGTCTCAGTCACAACTTCAAAATTATTTTCTGCAGATATTTTAATCACATCTTGCATATCTTTTCTGGAACCAATGAGTGTACCACGAATGGTTTTTTCTTCAAATGCTAGAAAGTTAGGAATTTTACCCACTGTTGCAATCACTATAGTGCCACCTTTTTTCACTGATTTTATTGCAGTATCAGTAACTTCATCAACAGGAGCAAAGACAATTGCTGCATCAAACAAGCCATAATTTTCCTTTACATCATTAAGAAATTTTTCTTGATCTGATGAATAGACAAATGTATTATCTGCACCAAGTTTTTTTGCAACCTTAAGATGTTTTTCTTTTCTTGAAACACCACTAACTTCACAGCCCTCTACTTTCGAAAATTGTATTGCCATATGCCCTACTCCACCAATACCAAATATTGCAATTTTTTTATTTTTCTGTGGTTCAGATGCCTTTACGGCTTTATATGCAGTAATTCCTGCACAAAAAAGTGGAGCTGCATAGTCTGGCGACATTGTATCAGGAACTTTTGTTGCAAAATCTTCTGAAACTGTAATGTACTCAGAATAACCACCCTTGAGTGACTCGCCTGTAACTTCCATATTTTCACATAGGTACTCTTTGCCTTCATTACAATATTGACAATCAAGACATGAACTCATCAAAGGGGTAATTCCAACTCTATCACCAATCTTAAACTTTACAACATCATCACCAATTTTTTCAATTCTTCCTACAACCTCGTGTCCTGGTACAGTTGGGAGAGTGGGTGGAAGACCAATTTCTTTCCAGTCACCTTCAATTGAATGTAATTGTGAATGGCATACACCACACGCTTCAATTTTTATTAAAACCTCATTTTGCTTTTGTATTTGGTGTTTGTCAATCTCTCGGAATTTTAGCGGATTTGACTCAACAGGACCCAAGTTCTCAAGAACCATAGCTCGCATTTTTTCAGACATATTTTACCTAATTTTCTCTATTCTTAAGATTGTTACGGATAATAAGAAATAAAATCCATTTAGTTATGCCTTAACTATGGATTATAGACTTACTCCTGAAGATAAAGAGAGAATAAAACTTCTAGATGAGGTCGCAAAAAATAAATTTTTGAATTTCAGCCTTGAGCAATTAATAAGACTCCAGGAATTAATTGAAAAGAAAGATTATGGCAATGAAAAAAAGGCTCAAAAATCTAAACGTAATCTGCTCAAACAAATCAATGTTGAGATCTACAAGCGCGATGATTCTGCAATATGGAAATAATCAGGTTACGTACAAATAATCAGGATTTGCAATATATCCATGTCAAACAACCTCGCTAACGAATCAAGTCCATATCTTTTACAGCATAAAGATAATCCGGTTAATTGGTATTCATGGAATGACGATTCGTTACAAAAGGCAAAATCTGAAAACAAACCAATTTTTCTATCTATTGGATATAGTTCTTGTCATTGGTGTCATGTAATGGCACATGAGTCATTTGAAAATGATGATGTTGCCAAGATCATGAATGAGAATTTTATTAACATAAAAGTTGACAGAGAGGAACGACCAGACTTGGATGACATATATCAAAAAGTATGTCAAATGTCAACTGGACAAGGTGGATGGCCACTTAGTGTATTTCTAACTCCTGATCAAAGACCATTTTATGTAGGAACTTATTTTCCTGTACTTGATTCCTATGGGCGACCAGGTTTTGGAAGTTTGTGTAGACAACTTGCACAATCATGGAAAGAGAAACCAAAAGAAATTGAATCTGCGGCTGGTAATTTTATGACAAATCTATCTAGACTAGAACAAATCACAGAACCATCGCAAATTAACAAGTCAATACTTGATGAAGCGGCAGTAAATCTTTTACAAATAGCTGATACCAATTATGGTGGCTTTGGGCAAGCACCAAAATTTCCTAATGCATCAAATCTTTCATTTATGTTTAGATATT
>CAZIHG010000092.1:0-2018 GCA_964539205.1 uncultured Candidatus Nitrosopelagicus sp. | reverse complement strand
AATCCTGTCAAAAAACTAGTACCAACTTGTGTTTGTAATACGGTATTATCACGAAGTTCTCTTAAGAATTGTACCTGTGGTGCCATTTCACTGCCATATGCTGCGGTTGCTATGAGACAGCCGCCGCCCTCTTCATTAACCTCCGAGGTGTTCGTCCCTTCTCCAACTAATGTTTGTTCGTCAGATAAGAATTGAAAACTAAAAACTGCTAACTCTATATTATGTGCTTGCTCGTCAAATTTATCATGATTTGCACTTGATGTTGAAAATGTATAATATTTTGGTGTGTCATAAATCAAAACTTCAGCGAATGCTATGCTAAGTGTTTCATCAGGTGTAAATTCATCAGGTGACTTTTTAACGAAAAAACCTTCAGCGTATAAAGAAAAAACATCTCTTCCATTAACTTCATCTGATTGATGAATTTTTAGGTCTAGGCTTCCTTGATCAATTTGTGGTTGTAATGTGTTAATTTTTTCAGTTTTTAATTGTTCGAACGTCAGTCCTTGAGTCTCTTTAATTGTTACCGTTAATGAATCTGGTATTCCGTTATGACGAGGACCTAATACAATAATGTCTGGGGATCTCTCATCTGTTTTGGGTGGTTCTTGTACAGTCCAGCCCGAAGGAATTTGGAATTGTATTCCATGGTTTAGACTTTTGTATATTTGGTCCTGTCCACTAAATTTGTTGGATTCTATCTCAATACCAATACGTTCTGGTGGAGAAAGTGGAAGGTATTCAGTAATATCATCACGTTGCAAAACTTCAACGTTTTGAATTCTTGTCTGCTCAGGATTTTTTGGATTCTCCCCATTAAGAGAAACATTTGCAATCCTATCCAGAGTATCAAAACTTTTTTGAGTGACAATTCTTCCAAAAACTGTGTATTCTCCATCAAGAAAATTAGAGTCTTGATGGACTATGAAGAATTGTGAGCCTGCACTGTTCGGATCTTGTGATCGTGCCATTGAAACCATTCCACGATCATGTTCGAGTGTGTTAAACTCAGCATCAATAAAGTAGCTGGGACCTCCAACTCCCCATGACGATGCAGGTGCATCAGAGTAATAATCTGGAGTTCCATATTCTGAATTAGAAGACTCTGAGGTTTTTATCGTGTTTGGATCTCCACCCTGAATCATGAAATTGGGAATTATCCTATGAAAAAACGTGTCGTTATAAAATCCCGAGTCTGCTAATGACATAAAGTTTTCAGCGTGGTTTGGGGCATCATCCCAAAAGAAATCAATGACGATTTCTCCAGAGCTTGTTTCAAATACAACTACTAAATCACGATGGTCATAATTGACAAAGTTTAGTGAACCTGTGCCCTCTGGACGCAAATCTGCATCTATGAAAGGTATTGCTCCAAAAACAAGTAAAGAGCCACATATTAGCCCAAAAACTAATTTTTTCATAATATTGTGGGTTTATGGGTTGAATAAAAATCAGATGAGGTATTAATTTTTAATGAACGTGATTCGGTAGGCTTTATGGATCAAGATGAAAAAATTCATGCACATTTAGTTTCGGTTTGGAGAGAATCTAAGGCATTTTTTTCCGTTGGAGGAAAAGAAGGAATGTTGTTTTTAACTGATAATCACTTGTTGTTTGTTAGGCGTACTGAAAGGATGAAAAAGTGGTGGAAGGCTGCAGTTACACGTCAGGTAGTCACACTACACCAAAATGATAATGTGATGATTAGACATGATGGATATGATGAAGAAGATCTCAAGATTGATTTGGAAGAAAAAAGCAAGTATATTGATCAAGTGACATTTAATAATATTCTAGAGATTGGTGTGGAAGAAAAACAGTGGGGGAGTCTACTAAAAATAAAAATAATTGATGGTGAAAAAAATAAAGAATACCAGTATTCTATAGTTCGTGATTGGGTTCAGTATCCATTAAAAGATCCTACCTCATTCCTTAAGGTAAACTGGAATCCTTTCGTTGAATTTGTTAAATCAAGGCAAATCATCAAAGAGTAGAATTGAACAAAGTTTACGCTGTTG
>CAZIHG010000091.1:0-4781 GCA_964539205.1 uncultured Candidatus Nitrosopelagicus sp. | reverse complement strand
CATTGGTCTCATCCAAAAGATGGATTTTGTTGGACAAACTCCAATACATGCACCGTCTGAGATGCATCTTTCTGGATAAAAGACAAATGCTTTACCTCTTTTCCAACCTTCAACAGGTTTTACACGGAGTACGTCCGGGCCTAAAGTTGTACAGATTTCTACACATAGTGCACATCCGATACATCTTTGTTCGTCAATGTCTGGAAGTATTGCGATTGGCATTTTATTTCTAAATTATTTAGATGTAATTTGGTATTTAAACCATGAACGAGATCGTTAACAGTGTTATTAACGGTGTTATTTTATCTATAGAATCCACTAGAATCGTTAAAAAATAAATGAAAATACGTGAAAATCACGTTACTTTCTCATTGCGTCGATTTGACCAGATGTTACCCAATCCAATAATTCTGCAGAAGTTGGATTAAGATCTGGTTTTTGAGCCATAAGATTTGCTACCCAAATCCAGTTAACCTGGTTTAATAGTGGTTTGTTAGCCTCATCACCAGGACGTGTCTTTGCAACTAATGCTTGGTCTTGGGATGCTATCCATTCAGCGTAAGTTCTTCCCATGTTTGATCTTTTGTTAGGTTGCACTAATTAAAGCTTGTGCAAATTGTCCACATTGAGGAATTATTTAGTCACTAGAATACGAGAAGAAGCTTTTAACGTGGAGATCAAAAACTTTATTCGTGGAAGTAAAGATTTTAGGAGCAGCTGGTGAGGTTGGTCGATCAGCTTTTCAGGTTAATTGTGATGGAACAAATTTTTTGTTAGATTATGGAGTAATGTTTGGTAGCCCTAGAGGTAGTCCACCTACCTACCCATTACATGTAAAACCTAGAGATATTGATTCTATCATAATAACACATGCACATCTTGATCATTCTGGATGTGTTCCTTCATTGTTTGTTAGTGGCAACTGCAATGTTTTTGCTACACCGCCAACACTTGATCTTAGTCAGTTATTAATTGAAGATATGTTAAAGATTGAAAAAAATGCTCATTCATTTGGTATACCTGAAGTTAATAATATGATGAGTAAAGCTAAGGAAGTTGGGTTTAAGGAAAAAATCACTAGAGGTAATGCATCTTTTGAGCTCCGCTCATCTGGACATGTGTTAGGTGGAAGTACAATTCTACTTGATTCAGGTGGCAAGAAATTATTCTATACTGGTGATATCAACCTAAGAGGTTCTAGAATGTTGCCCTCTGCAGATTTAGATATTGGAGATGTTGATTTACTAATTACAGAAAGCACGTATTCACAATCAAACCAAATGCCAAGATTAGAGGCGGAAGAAGGATTGATCGAGTTTGCAAATGAGGTAATGGATAGAAAAGGCACACTGTTTATACCATCATTTTCAGTGGAACGCTCACAAGAAATTGCATGTGTTCTAAAAAATGCTAATTTTAAACACCGAATTATAATGGATGGAATGGCTTTAAAAGTAAATGAAATAATCTTAAGATATCCAGAATATCTAAAGGATCCAAAAATATTCAAAGATGCAATAGAAAAAGTGGTTGAAATCAATGATCATAAAGATAGAAAACGTGCATTAACAGAACCATGTGTTGTAATTTCTCCTGCGGGAATGTTAGTTGGAGGTAATGCGGTATACTATCTACAACAATTAGCATTTGATGAAAGAAATGGAATTGCGCTTGTTTCATATCAAGGAGATGATACTCCTGGTAAAAAATTACTGGAAACCGGTAAAATTTCAACTAGAGGAAAGGATCTTAATGTTGTAGCACAAGTAAAACAATTTCAATTTTCAGGACACGCAGACAGGGATAGTTTATTTAAAATGATAAAAAATGTTAGTGGTAATCCAAAAATTTTAACAGTTCATGGAGACAACCAATCTTGTACAAGATTTGCGGAAGAAATACATGAAAGATTTGGACTTGATGCTCATGCTCCAGCAATAGATGAAACAGTTCGAATCTAATTTGTCAGGATATTCCAGGGTAAATCTAGATCAAACCATTAATAGTGGTCAGATGTTTTTATGGAAAAAAATTGGTTCAAAATGGTATGGAATTGATGGTCATAAAATACTAGTATTACAGGAATTTCAAAAATTCGATAAAAATATGAAATACGAATTAAATTTTTTTCGATTAGATGATAATTTTAGAAAAATTTCTAGGGATTTGAAAAAAGATAAGATTGTCAAAAGTGCATTAAAACTATACCCTGGTCTTAGACTAACACGACAAAATCCATTCCAATGTTACATCTCGTTTATTACATCATCAAATTCTAATATTCCAAACATTCAGTCGAGACTCCAAAATTTATGTCGCATGTTTGGAAAAAAAAGGATTGTTCATGGCAAAGATTTTTTTCTATTTCCAGAACCATCAGATTTAGCAAATGCATCTATTTCAGAGATTCAAAAATGTGGTTTAGGCTATAGATCAAAAGCTGTGTTGAATGCATCGATGTTAGTTGTTGATGGTAAGATAGACTTTGAACTCTTGAAAAAAATGAATTACTATGAGGCAAAAAATGAATTGAAGCAAGTATTTGGTATTGGAAATAAGGTAGCTGATTGCATTTTATTATTTTCATTAGAAAAACTCGAAGCATTTCCACTAGATAGATGGATGCTGAGGGTTTTGAAAAAATACTATGAAAAATTTCAAATTTCTACGAAGACAATAACTGAAAAAACATATGATGATCTACATGAACGTATTGTTGAACATTTTGGATATTATGCAGGTTATGCACAACAATTTTTGTTTAAGATGGAAAGAGAAGCACACGAGAAAAAATGGTTGTAAAAACCCTTAATATGGTAAATACTTGCTCAATTTTTGGGCCTGTAGCTCAGCATGGATAGAGTGTTGGACTTCTAATCCAATGGTCAAGGGATCGACGCCCTTCGGGCCCGCTTCTCATAAGTTATTAATCCTAATTGATAATTAAAACATCATGAAAGATATAGAAATAAAATTAGAAAGTAAAACTATCTCACCCCATGATGAAATTAAAGGTACAATTGTTGTTGGTTATCCAGGATTGTATGATGGTGTTGTGATTAATACACAGATAATTGGCTCAAATGAGTTACTTGTATGGCGTTCGTACAATGGCAAAAAAATTTCTCAAAACGTATCAAGATTATTTATTAGTAAAGATGTAATGATTGATGATAAAGCTGAATTCACCGCAACAATTGATTTTGAGCCAAAAGAATCGCATGATGTAAAATTTCGCGCATCAATAATTGAACAACATAAAGAAGTAGAAAGTGATCAGTTATTTGCTATTTTTTCTGCCTAGAATCTTGATTTAGTTATTTCCACAGTACCTTTCATCCAAGGATGTGGTTCGCAATGATACTCTATTACTTTAGCACCATTTGGTGGTGCTTCAGTAAACAGAAATTCATACTCTTCACCAGATAATACAACACCGGGGGAACCAAATTCTCCACTCCATGGATCAATAGTGATAGCCTTATCATGGCTATCAGGTGTTACAGTGTGAGGAGTGGAATCAATATTTTTCCAAATTACATGATTATCTATAGTAAGCTGTACCTGTACTAGTTTTGGTACATAGTTATCTTTTTGCTCAGGACTTGCAGAACCTTCAATTATATTGATAATTGTTTCTCCGCTTGGATGAAGAATATGTTCATCAACTGAAACTTTTGTATTCTCTTCGGGTAGCCAGTACATTGTATACCAACCAATAGTCATCCCTAACGCTACGATCGTTACAAGTATTCCGATTCCGTATACATGGCTTGATGTAGGTTCAGTTGTACTCAATAGCTTGCATGGTTTCTAGAACTCTTATAAAGCTTATTTAGAAAATTTGTCTCTAGGATTTTTTAAGATCAGATGTTCCAGTACTTGGATCTTTTACATTTTCCAAGTCTGCATTATTTTGTCTGATTTCTGAAATCTGAGGTTTTGATGCCTCTGGTGTAACAGAGCTCTTTTCAGCTCCTTGACTAACTGTTTTGGTTGCTTCATTATCAGGTGGTAAATCACTAGGTGGAGGGAGTTCTTTAGAATCAGAACTTTGAATAGATTTTGTTATTTTGACTTTCTTACTTGGTGGTGGTGGAACTTCTTTGGTTTTAGCCATTGCATATCTATACACATGGAACATTCCTGCAAATACTATCAAAATGAGACCAGCCAAGAATAATGACATGTTCTTCATTCCACTTATTGCTGCATTATACGCCGCTATATTCAAAAATACTTGAAATGCTATCAAAGCAACTATAACCCAATTGATCCATTTATCTGAGAGACTTATCTGTGATACTTTCTGTGGCCCCTTTTCTTTAGCCAACTTTGCTTTTCTTTCTCCTTCTTTAGCAAGGTGTATCATCATATAGCTAAATCCTATGCCTAGCGGTACAAGCAATATCATAACTGAGTAAAGGTATATTGGATCAATAACTAGTCTTTCGACAAGTGACAATGTAGAGTCTGGTGGGATATAGAATCCCCAATACGTAGTAACAAGTATTTGTGCAATTCCTACAATTCCAAATGCTGTGATCCAAGGTCTATCTTTCCAAGAGAATTTTTTGTATCTATCAACAAACGGAATTACCAGCAGCGCCAGTATAAACAGCCCTGGCCATAACACTCCAGTCGTAAATTTATCATACTGTGTTCTCAAAAATGCATAAAGTCCTGTCAGATACCATTCAGGTACAGTAATTCCAGGCGGTACTGTCGGTTGAAACTTGAATCCAAGATCAACAGGAAAAACACCACCAGTGATTAAGATT
>CAZIHG010000090.1:0-3543 GCA_964539205.1 uncultured Candidatus Nitrosopelagicus sp. | reverse complement strand
AATTTTATCACAACTTGCAGAGGTCGCCTAGCCTGGTAGGGCGCGGGCCTTGAGAGCCTGTGTTCGCAAGAACGCGGGGGTTCAAATCCCTCTCTCTGCGTTTTTATTTTGAAAACTTTGATAATTCTGCAAGCATTGCAGTCAATTGAATCTCAGGATTTGCACCAGATAAAATTCTATAATCATATTTTGCAATTATTTGAGACATATCTTCAAGATGCTGAATTTTCATTGTAAAAATTGCTTGATTAATGTATTTTAGAAAATCTGATTCTGACATACCATAAACTTTGACCAATTCAATCATCTTGTTTCGTGCATCTTGTATTTTTCCCGATAAGCATAATTTTAACACATCAGAAACATCATTGGTTTTTGTAAGACCTGCAGTTGATTTTACATTAACTTCTGAGATATCTCCTGTACTTGCAACTGCCTGAAGTAAATTAATTGCATGTCTAAGGTCACCATCTGCATATTCTGTAATCTTAGTAATACCTTTATCATCTGATTTAATTTTCTCCTTTTTGGTTATTATTTTTAGATGATCGCTAATGTCAGTTTGTGTAATCTGAGTAAATTTGAAGTTTGCACATCTGCTTTGGATTGGTGGAATAATCTTTGAAACATTATTAGCAATTAGTATAAATCTACAAAACTTTGCCGCATCCTCAATAATTCTTCTAAGTGCTGTTTGTGCATCTGTTGTCATTTCATCAGCCTCATCCAAAATTATTATCTTAAATGGAATTTCAGTATCTAGTCCCGCAAATCTTGAGAACTTTTTTACTTTTTCTCTGACCATACCAATACCACGTTCATCAGATGCATTGAGTTCAAGTGTATAATCCTGCCATCTATCACCTAATATCTCGCGAGATAGACACATTGCCGTAGTTGTTTTTCCAACTCCTGCACTACCAGAAAAAAGCAAATTTGGCATCTCTGCCTGATTCTCCAATAATCCTGATAGACTTCCTATAATCTCTTTTTGATTAACTATTTCTGAGAGTTTTTTTGGACGATATTTTTCAACCCACATTATTTCTGAGATTGACATAGAAGCAAACTGCTATTTCTTATTAATAAATGGCTGGTAGGATCAAATGATCAAAGCTAATTGTTAATGAAATTGATCGATCGATCCCATTAAATCCCTCAGTAGCCTTTGATCGTCATGGAATTGGAAGATGTGATTAAAGTACATGCAGTAGGATTTGGCTTAGAGGAAGTTAAAGTCGAATTTAAGCATGATTTGAAAATGGATGTTTCTGGTGTAAAGATTGAAGGAAAGGAATCCGAGATAATGAATATACCAAGATGGGTTGCTGAAATATTAGAATCTGAAAAACATATTATTTTACATGATCAAGATATGCTAACAGAATTAAAACAAGCTAAAGTTAAAGAGGATGTTCAGGGTGAAGAATCACTTTCTACTTTAGATAAACATTTTTACATAAAGATGAATTCCTACATGAAAAAGCTATCTAAAGATGATTTTGATAAAGTTGAAAGCATGTTAAATGAATTGGTACGTATAAGGCAAGGTAAAATAGTTAGATTAGCTGATTCATCAAAACTAACATCTGACTTGGCGTCAAAACTTAGTGTAGAGGAAGAAGTATATTATAATGAGATCCATAAAGCAAGTCTTGAATTTAAAAAACAGGTAATAAGTGATAAGAAATGAGCTCAGTAACACAAACCAAATCTGCATTGTCTGACCATGTAAAAAATTTTTTAACACAGTTCAAAGATAATACTGGAGCATACAGATATGTAGATGAAATTGATAAAATGATGTCTTCGAATTCTAAATTCATTAATATTGATTATAACGATCTTGTTTCTCATCCTGAAATAGAATCAGTGTTTAATGAAAAACCAGATGAAATTTTAGATGCATTTACAAGAGCAATAAAAGAAATTTTACAACAAAGATTTCCAAAGTATGCAAAAAAGATAGAACATGAGATAAGAGCTAGAATTGGAAATTATCCTGTACAAAGAAGTTTACGTCAAATTAATGCAGAAGTCATTGGCAAGATGACAAGCGTATCAGGGATGGTCTTACGTGCATCTGAAGTTAAACCACTAGCAAAAGAACTTATTTTCATGTGTCCAGAAGGTCATAGAACAGATGTAATCCTAGATAAAGATCTAAAATTAACCAACCCACCAGAGTGTTCAAATCCTAAATGTAAACACAAGCAATTAGATATTGAGCCTAAATCAAGTAGATTCATAGATGTTCAATTTGTACGACTTCAAGAATTACCAGAGGATCTTCCGCCTGGTCAGTTACCACACTATCTTGATGTCACTGTGAAACAAGATTTAGTTGATAATGCAAGACCTGGCGACAGAATTGTGTTAACTGGAATTATTAGAATTGAGCAGGAAAGAATGTCAGGTGTTTCGAAAAATGAAAGTCCACTTTATAGATTAAGATTGGATGGAAATAATGTGGAGTTTCTAGGAGGAAGAGGAGATAAAACCTCACGCCGAATCCAGAGAGAAGAAATATCACATGAAGAGGAAAAAATGATTTTAGCTCTATCAAAAAATCCTGATATCTATGATAGACTGGTTGATTCCTATGCTCCACATATTACTGGACATGAGACCATCAAGGAATCAATTCTTTTGTTGATGGCTGGCTCCACACAAAGGCAGTTAAACGATGGTTCAAAAATTAGAGGGGATATTAACATATTTTTGGTTGGTGATCCAGGTACTGCAAAAAGTGAAATGCTAAAGTTTTGTGCAAGAATAGCACCACGTGGATTATATACATCTGGTCGTGGTTCAACCGCAGCTGGACTTACCGCTGCAGTTGTGAGAGATGCTAATGGAATTTTTATGCTAGAGGCTGGCGCAACTGTTCTCGGTGATCAAGGTTTAGTATGTATAGACGAATTTGATAAAATGAAAGCAGAAGATAGAAGTGCATTACACGAAGTCATGGAACAACAAACTGCAAGTATTGCCAAAGGTGGAATTGTTGCAACACTGAACGCAAGAGCTTCAATTCTTGCTGCTGCTAATCCTATGTATGGAAAATATGATTCATACAAAAATATTACAGAAAATGTTAATCTGCCTGTACCATTACTTACTCGTTTTGATTTAATTTTTGTAGTTAAAGATAAACCATCAAAGGAAAGAGATTCAAAAATTGCAAAACACATAATCAATCTTCATACACCAAAAGGAATTGATAGTAGATCACTCATTGATTCGGAAACACTTACAAAATATCTTGCATATGCTAAACGTGTACAACCAACCCTAACAAAAGAGGCTGAAGAAAAAATTCTAGATTATTATATGAAAATGCGAAGTATGGGTCAGGATAATGAAGATACGATAACAGTCACGCCTAGACAATTAGAGGGTTTAATCAGACTTGCAACTGCCAGAGCACGATTATTATTGAAAAGTCAGGTAGAGGGACAGGATGCTCAGCGTGCAATTGATTTGTTAGAAACTATGTTTAATGAAGCAGGAATTGATGTTAATACTGGAAAAGTAGATCTT
>CAZIHG010000089.1:0-2073 GCA_964539205.1 uncultured Candidatus Nitrosopelagicus sp. | reverse complement strand
ACCACCATAAAGATTTACTAAAATTCCTTTTACTCTATTCATCTTACTAATCAGAGTTAATGCTTCATACACTGATTCAGTAGTTGCACCGCCACCTACATCTAGGAATGTAGCTGGCTTTCCACCGTTGTCAGCAAGCATGTCAAATGTAGACATGACAAGTCCAGCACCATTGCCAATTACTGCAATGTTTCCATCGAGCTCAACTAAAGAAAATCCACTTTTTTCAGCTCGTTCTTCCAATTCTGATTTTTCTTGATACTTTGCAAGCTCTTCATGTCTAAAGTTAGAATTATCATCAGTCATTACTTTTCCATCGAGTGCCATAATGGAACCATCTTTTAGAATTGCAAGTGGATTAATTTCTGCAAGTTCTGCTTCTTTTTCTACTGTGAGTTTTGAAAGTTGTTGTAACATTGTAACAAATTCTTCTTCCTGACTTCCTTGAAGACCAATTTGATTTGCAACTTTTTTTGCTGTTTCATTATCTACATCACCTAATCCTACTTCTTTGATGGTCTGATTTTTGACCGATTCTATTTCAACTCCACCCTCTGATGATGCAATAATTGTATAGCATCTTTTACTACGATTAAGAAACAACGATAGATACAGCTCTTTTTCAATATCTGCCATTTTTTCTAATAATATTGCACGTGTTTTTTCACCTTTAATTGAGATTCCTAAAATTTGTGGATATTTTATTTCAAATTCATCGTCACTATTACATGTCTGAATTCCACCAGCTTTACCTCTTCCGCCAACTGGTACCTGTGCTTTTATCACAAATGGATAACCTAGTTCTTTTGCATCAATACGTCCCTGTTCAATATCTTTTGATGCCTTACTTTCTGGAACCCTGATTCCAAATTCTTTGAATAGTTCCTTTGCTTGATATTCCAAAAGACGCATATAATCAAAGTCTCATTTGAGGACTTTATAATCTGTTTGATACTCTATGTAAATTGTTCTTCTAATTGCTCAACAACTTCTGCAAAAAGATCTTTACTTTTACTTAGCAGTCTGTTTGGAAATTCATCAATGGTAAAAACAAGCTGTTGCTTTATTTCAGGAACTACCATGCCACCAGAAATGATAACTTGCTCTATGACATGTTCCTGTCCTAATGTACATACAATTTCTTCATAAACTTCATCATTTTCTTCAAGTGTCTCTCGGTACAAAACTATCGGTGTATTTGTTTGGGTTATAATCTTCCTAGCCTTTTCTAACAGATCATGTAAATGATCAACAGACCATGTGTCAAGGCTAATCTGCTTAACCATATTATATTATGACTAATTTTGTATTTAACCTGACTTGGTATCTTCTAGTTTGATCAATTGTCAACGTTTTGTAAATTTATTCAACAGAAATACGAATCTTCAGACCATCTATATCGTCATTTTTGTATTCTTTACATGATTGATCAAAATCGACTTGTTTTACTCTCACTAAAAATGCAATTTCATCAGTTTTTTCGTTTATCAAATTAAATGATTCAGGATCAAGGTCTAAAATTGATGCCTTGGACAAAATATCAGTTGGATTATAGCCCCTATCTTTTCTTAGTGTTTGGAGTCGTCTAGCCAGATCTTTAATCAAACCTTTAGCCATCATTTCATCGTCTCTTTCAAGCGAAATCATGACTATCAGATTTTGTCTTTTTGCAAATTGGTATTTTTCAACAACATCAAAATCAACTATGAAATCCTCCTTATCTAGAACTATAGAGTTTTGCTGTATTTTGAATGTAAATGTGCCTTTGTTACTCAATTCATTAATAATTATGTCAGGCTCAGTTTCTGAGAACATTTGTAGTAGTTTGCCCATGTCTTGCTTTGCTTTTGGACCAATTCCGCTTCTCTCCAGTTCAATTTTTGGAGTTACTGGCAATCCATTTTGTTTTAACTCTAGATATTGCTCTATTCCTTCACTACTCCCAATTTCAAAAATTTTATAGTTTTGAATATTCATCTGTGTTTTTACCAATTCTGAGAGTGACTCTAGAATATTTTTCTGACTCTTTTCTAGGCAAATTATTGCTTCATTAAGTGGCCATCTTCTTTTCAC
>CAZIHG010000088.1:0-14377 GCA_964539205.1 uncultured Candidatus Nitrosopelagicus sp. | reverse complement strand
GTATCAGTTGCAGTCCATGTGACTATTGTTTCACCAAGTGGGAATGATTCTGGTGCATCGTTAGATAAGGAATCTATTTCTGAAATATCTTCTGTAGTGAATTCACCAAAATCATCGATTATTGTGTCAATGCCAGTAGCCTCTATTTGGATATCCTCTGGTACTACCAAAATAGGTTTTATTGTATCAACTACATTAACAATTTGTGTCCTAGTTGATTCATTACCAGACTGATCAGTTACATTCCAAGTCACTATAGTTTCTCCAAATGGAAATATATCTGGTGCATCGTTGGTAATATTTACTTCTTGTATATCATTAATTTTTGGTGTTGATAGTAAAATATCACTTCCACCAGGAACCGTTGCTTCTAAGGTCACATCATTAAGAAGAATTTTTGGTGGTGTAGAATCTATAACAGTAACATTGTGAGATGATATCCCAATATTTCCAGATGAATCAATAACTGTCCATGTGACTACAGTCTCACCAAGTGGAAAAACTTCAGGTGCATCGTTAGATAATAATATCACTTTAACACGATCAAAAACCTCTGGCTCAATTAATGATACTGTGTTTACATCAATACTATTTGCCTCAATTATAATATCATCAGGAATATCTACTCTGGGTGGTGTAGAATCCATTAAGGTAATTTTTTGTTGCATTGTAGATATATTTCCCATAACATCTATGGCTGTCCATGTGACATAGGTTTCTCCTAAAGCAAAAACTTCAGGTGCATTGTTTTCTACCGAAACTATACCTACAGCATCAAATGTTAGTGGTGTTTCAATTTGAACAAAGTTTTCTGTATATGATACTGCCTCAAATACAATTCCTTCTAACTGTTCAATTTCAGGTGGTGTTGTATCCTGAACTGTGACTGTTTGAGATGCTATTGCCATATTTCCTGAACCATCAATTGCAGTCCAGATAATGGTAGACACTCCAAGCGGAAATGTTTCTGCAGCATTATTTGTTAAAGAGAGTATTCCACTTTCATCACTTGCATCTGCATTACCAATAAAGACAGATGTGAGTGGTCCAGTAGCCTCAATAATTATATCCTCAGGCACCGATATGGTTGGTTTTGTAAAGTCATTTGGTATATTATTTACAAGTGGAATCTGGGCTTCTTCCTCTGTGATTTCTTTCAATTCAGGAGTAAATTCTGGTTTGATAGTCTCAGGTTCAATAACAACCTGTTCATTTCCTGCATTTAATTTGTCAAGGACAACTGGTGTAGAGAGTTTTTGAATTCGATGATTTAGTGTGTCAGTCACATAGAGAAATCCATTATTATCTACTGCAACATCTTTGGGTAAATAGAATTGGCCATCCCCATTTCCAGGAATACCAAATATAGAATGCGTAAAACCAAATTCGTTATATTGAATAATTCTGTTGTTTGTAGTATCAGCAGTGTAAAGATTATTGTTCTCGTCAAGAATTATTCCAGATGGTGATACTCTAAATCCTCCTACACTTGAATCAAAAGTTCTTAGAAAATTTCCATCGTTACTGTATACATTAATTCTATAATTACCAGGATCAGTCACAAACACGTTTCCCGTGTTATCTACTGCAATATCTATTGGAGCAACAAGATTCCCTGCTCTTTTACCACTTTGTCCAAATGAAGATACATACTCTCCATCAAAGGTGAATTTTTGTATACGACTATTTTTAGTATCAACTACATAGATAAATTCATCATCGCTAATTGTAATTCCGTTTGGTGATCTAAATTCGCTATTATTAGCCCCATAACTTCCCCATTGCATAACAAAATTACCGAATGAATCAAATTTCTGAATTGTATTTAAACTGCTATCTGCAACAAAGACATATTCATCTGTCGCAGCAATTCCAGTTGGATTTGTAAATTGACCAGGATCAGAACCTTGTGAACCCCATGATCTAATATAATTTCCTTGATCATCAAATTTCTGAATTCTTGAATTTCCAAGATCAGTTACATAGATATTATTTTCTGAATCAATTGCTAAATTCTGTGGATTCAAAAACATTCCAGGTTTGTCTTTTCCAGAAACTCCCCATTCTAGTTCGAATGAATGATTTGCGGCATATGAATTTTGAGCAAGTGTTACACCTAACAACAATACTGAAAATAGTATAACTAGGGATAGTCCTTTATACATCAGAAAATTATTTTGAAAAATACACAAGATCACACGTGTGAGGTTTTTTTGTAATTTTGGTCAAAAATGACCATCTACATAGATTTCAAAATCTTAGAATGAAAACCTATAGATTTCAGGCTCAGAATGGCTTGTTTACGTCACGCGTGAAGACATAGCTTGCTAAACCAATCATCAAGATGCTAAAACCAACTAAAATTGCAACACATAGTAATGCAGCCCATCCTTCTACAAATCCAGACATCATTTCTCGTACCAATATTACAGTATAGCTTACAGGATTAAATGCTGCAATTGAAGAAAGCCAATCTGGCATTAATGCCAATGGAAAAAGTGCAGGACTTAGTAAGAATAGTGGCATTCCAAGAAAATTAATTACTCCCCAGAATGTCTCTTGGGATTTTGCCGCAGCTGCAACCATGACTGAAATTCCAGAGAATCCGATTGAGAATAAAATTACAATAGCCATGATAGGTCCAATCATCCAAAGATGTGGCATACTAACTCCTATTGCAAGTGCTATCCCCAAAATCAAACTTGCTTGAAATGCAGCAATTAAAGAAATTGCAAGCATTTTACCTAATGCAATTGATGATCTTGATATTGGTGATGTCAATGCCTTGTTCATAAAACCGTACCGTCTATCCCAAAGTGTATTCACACCACCAAATATGCTCGTAAAAATAGCAGTTAATATGATCACACCAGGTGCCATAAATTCAATATACTCACCATCAAAACCAACTGATTCAATTAATGGTTGTGTACCTGCAAAAATATTTCCCATTACAATTATCCATATCGCTGGCTGAATTAATCTAATTATGACCCCACTTTTTGATTTTCGATAACGCTTCATCTCACGCCAGAAAATTGCATAAGTATCCGATGTGATCAAATACCTCTTCTCCTGTTTAAGTTGAATTCCTTTCTTTTGTTTAATTTTTGAGTTGTATCATCACGTAAATTACGTCCTGTGTATGATATGAAAACATCATCTAATGTTGGTTTGTTTAAAGAAAGTGAATCAATATCTACGTTAAGTTCAGATGTGGTTTGAAAAATTTTAGGTATAACTTCTGAACACTGTGATGACTTAATTGTAATTTTATCCTGTTCTTTAATCACCTGATTCACAAACTCAATTTGCTTGATTCTATCAATTAATTCATCGTGTTTTCCAATTCCGTCGATTAGCGAAAATGAAATCATATCATTTCCCATTGCATTTTTCATGATTTCAGGAGTATCAATAACCTGAATTTTTCCATAATCAATTATGCCCACACGATCACAAAGATTGTCTGCCTCTTCCATGTAATGAGTGGAAACGAAAAGTGTCATTTCAAATTCTTTGTGTATCTTTCTAATGTATTCCCAAATCTTTCTTCTTGTTTGTATATCAAGACCGACCGTGGGTTCGTCCAGAAATAGCACTCTTGGTCTATGTATTAAACCACAAGCAATATCAAGTCTTTTTCTCATACCTCCAGAATAAGTAATTGCTGCTTCATTTTGCTTTTCTTCAAGTTCAACTAGAGATATGACCTCATCAATTCTAGATTTCACATTTTCTTTTGGTATTTGACTAATTCTAGATTGAAATACTAGGTTTTCCCTGCCTGTGAGATATTCATCAACACCAATCTCTTGTTGAACAAATCCTATGTTTTCTCTAACTTTCTTTCCTTGTGTGACAACATCAAATCCTTGAACAGAAGCATGTCCGGAAGTTGGTTTTAACAATGTTGTGAGTATCATCATTGTTGTACTTTTTCCTGCACCATTTGGTCCTAAAAATCCAAAAATCTCACCTTCTTCAACTTCAAATGAAATATTGTCTAATGCTATGAATTTTTGAAATTGTTTTGATAGTAAATCTACTTTTATTGCATGCATATGAATGATAGATTTTTAGATTATAACATCATTGCGAATTATATTATAAATATTGTAAAAATATAATCGAAATAATGCAAGGAAACAAAATTATGTATTTCATGGGTGTTGGAGGTTCAATACTTATTGCAATGTTTGCTGCTATTATGGCATTTGGGTGAAATCTTGTCTTTCAAAAATAATCTTACATTTAAAGCGATTCTAACAACTATTGGTAGGAAAACTGGAAAGGAGCATTCTGTCTGGGCAAAGGCAGTGACTTACAACAACATGATTTACTTTTCAAGAAGGAATCCAAATAGTGACTGGCTGAAAAATGCAATCGCAAATCCATTAGTAAAGGTTGAATTTAACGGGGAAAAATTTTTTGGTGAGGCTAGAGTAGTTGATGATCATATTCTTACAAAAAAAATTTCATCAATAAAATATACAGATAAAATACGACAAAATGAATACAGAGTTATTTTAGAAGTTAGCAATTTAGAATTAGTCTAATATAAAATCTGATTAATGAGTTTTAACTAGTGGTTTCTGTAGAATTTTTTCCAGATTGTGGGTTTTTCAGCATTTCTTGAATCTTTTTTTCTTGTTCCTGAAGACTTGATTTTATTCGTTCTTCTTGTTTTGTTAGGACTGTTGTTTTTGTTTTAGACAATTCCTTCTTTTCTTCTAATTCTTCGATTAGTGTTTTTTTATCAGATTTTATCAAAATGCTTCCAGCAAATTTAAAGACCTGATCATCATCATTTGCTTTTTGTAGCTCTTCTAATGCACGTTCAGATTCAGTGTTTTCCATTTCAACTTGTTGTTTCTGAGCCAATATGGATTGAAGATTTTGTTGCGATTGCTGCATTTTTGTAATTTGTTCTTGTAACCAAGGAGGCATTTGTTGACCTGATGACATAACAGGTTTTTACTAATTGTTTTATTATATCTTTACCGAATTGATTGAATCAGAAGATGCCTGTAAAAGTCTCAAAGTTGAATTTAAATTTGCACGTAGGTGTGAAATTTGTTCGGATTTGATTTCAACAAGAATTTTTTTATCATATGAGATTTTGGTTTTTGTTGGATTTTCAGGGTAGAATTTGTTGTCTGTTGAAACTGAATCAAAAATTGCTTTAGTTGCTTTACCTGCCGAAAATTTTATTTTAGTACTATAACTTAACGTCATAAGCTGTTCCAGTTATTTTGAATGTACATTTTTTACATGACCAAATTCCAACAGATTCTCTTCTAACAGAGCCACCACATTCTGGACATTTTCTATCACTTTTCATCAAATGATGTATTTGAGTAAACTGTTTTCTAGGTTTTATACCATATCTGGCACCCAATCCTTTTAGTGGTTTTTGTTTTTTAACCATCTAATCTTCACCAGAACTACTTTGTTTTATAATCTCTCGTATCTTGGAACCAACTTTTACCGAAATGTCTGCACATTTGACAAGTTCATCTTGTGTAAATCCATCCTTACCACCCTTTTGAAGCGCAACAACATTTCCATCAGAGTTTGTAGTTATAGTAATACGTGCATCCATGATTGACCATTCATCAAGATTTGGATCAACTATTATGTATCCATCAATCTTTGCCATAGTAACAGAAACTGGTAGCGTTGAAATTGGTGGCTCATTAAATTCGTCCTCAATTTTTACAGGCAAGTCATCTTTCATTTCATATTTTGGAATTTTGCAAGAATTGATTGCAGCTGTTGTAGCATAAGAGCATGCATCAAAAAGATTACCGTCATGATCAGTTACTGCATTATCACAAAAAATTCCTATAACAGATTTGTCTTTCTCTAGTACTAGCTGCTTCATATCTAACATCTTACTTTCTCTAATTCCTCTATCTGTGACTCTTGCTAATTCAACTACTGGTGGTGTTGGTGGTCCAGTTTCAACATCTGGGTGTGCAATTGGTAAAATCTCAGCAGTACAAATTAGCATTCCTTGATCACCGGTATCTGGAAATGGTCTTTCGGGTTGAATCTTAACACCAGCAACAACTTCAGTATCTCCTAATCTTGCTCTTGCTGAACCTTCTGCTTTTGGTATAACACCAGTATCAATAGTGAGTTCACGGACTTGTTCAAATGCACGACCATCAATACGTTTTTCTTCTTTTAGGAGTTCAAGAATTTGATTTTTTTTCAATTGATCAATGATCTTAGAATTTGACATTATTGATCTCCATCCTTTGAAAAATATTTGTCTTGTAATGCCTTTTTTTGTATTTCATAAACTTGTTTACAACCATCAATTCCTATCTCAATACATTTTTTGTATTCATCAGGAGTAAGAACGCCATCGAGTTGTAAAAGAGTGATTTTTTGTAGATTTGGCATGTAGCCCATTGGTAAATCAGCTTGACCTGCTTGATCCTCCTCATTATTTACATCTAGAATAATGGTATCCGCTGCTTTTCCAGCAGCACATCCTGCAACTAAATCACGCATAGGAATTCCAGCATCAGCTAATGCAACAGATGCACCGGTAAGTGCAGCACAACGAGTTCCTCCATCAGCTTGTAGGATTTCCATATAGACATCAACTGCGGTTCTTGGGAACTGTTTTAACATGACAGCAGGTTCAAGTGCTTCCTTGATTACCTTACTAATTTCAACTTCTCTTCTAGAAGGTGCTGGATTTTTTCTCTCACCAACTGAAAATGGTGACATATGATATCGACAACGCAATATTCCTGTGTCAGTATCAGACAAATGCTTTGGGTGAACATCTCTTGGACCGTAAACACCTACTAGAATTTTATTTTCACCAAATTCAATGTATGCAGAACCATTGGCGTTTTTTAGTACACCTGCCGTGATACTTACTTTTCTTGTTTCGTTAATTTTTCTTCCATCACATCGAACCCCTTTTTCATCTAATAGAACAACATCTGTATCTCTTCCACCCATTTTAATCACTTTTTTTTCCTAACATTTCACTTATCTGATCTGTCAAATTTGCAACATGTGCATTATCTTCAACTAATTCAACTGCCTTAATTGCCTTTAATAATCCATCTGAATCTTCACAAGAGATAACAATCAACCCATTCTGACCAATGGTAATCTGTGCGTGTGTTTCGCCTTCAATCATCTGAATCATAGAACCTCGTTTACCAATAAGTCTCGCAACTTTGCTTGGTGATATGTTGACTAGTTCGCCAGAATCAATCTTGCCTAACTCTCTACCTGAAATTGTTAAGAGTGGATCACGTGTTTTGTCAGAATTAGCAATTCTAGCAACGATAAGATCACCATTGCTTAATTTAGATGAAAGATCATTTGAACTAGATGAAAAATCTCGTCCAAAGACATCAGTTGCTGGTAGCATACCAGAATAACATGAATTAATATCAACTTCCCATGCCATTGCAGAATGAGAAATTATTTTACCAATAACTAAATCATCATCTCTTGGGTAGTATATTCCAGTTAATGGAATGACTCTTACACTTCCATCATGTATCTCAGAAAGACCAATTGCTGTTGCAATAACTTTGTCATCTAACATGACTGTATTTTGTTCAGCTCTGTATGGACCAGAAATTATTACTTCACCAGGAATTACATGGCGTTTTTTATCATGATTCATCTAGATACCTCAACTGTAGCAGTACCCTTTGTAATTGCACCTAATCTATCTATCACATTTGGTCTTGCGGCAGCTGGTATTTCTAGTATTGCTTTTAGTGAACCGTTTGATTGCCAATCTTCTTTTTTCAGGGTACCAGTTGATTTTAAGACACTGTATGATTGTGCAACAAACTGAGCTGGAATTGAAATTTCTAAAACTGTATTTTCAGATTTTAGAGGAATTATTGGTCTTAGTTTTTCAACAACATCTTTTATTTGCTCATCAACATTCCTGAAAGGATCAATTGAAACACGACCATCATCCATTGCCTGTTCTATCCTTAATGGAGGATGTGGTAAATGTGAACGTGGATCAACATATGTTTTTGATATGAATGTCACGAGTTGTTTTCGTTTTTCCGATATCATCTTTCTTCTCTGTTCAGTTGTAAGGTTTAACTCACCTTTTTTCATTATTATTTCTGCAATTTTTGTTGAATCATTAGTTTTGAAAATCTGTTGAAGTTTTTCATTTGTTGCACGTTTACCTTTACTAGAATCTGTATAGATTTCATCAGAGACTAGAACTTGAGATACTTCTGTAATTTTTCCTATTTTATAATCAAAAGCAGGATCAGGTTTTACTAATAATTCAAATTTATCACCACTATACGTATATCTGACTAGAGTAACTTTGTCGGTCATTTTATAACTGATAATGAGAGATTTCATATTTATTTCTGATGAATTCTAAGAAGGTATTTATTTGGACTTTGAAAATTTTTGAGTAAGATTTGTCATTAAATATTATATCACAAGATGAGCAAAAAGCGTCTGTTAAATTAAAGGGAATTCCATTACAATATGCAAATGCATTACGAAGAATCTGTTTAAATGGTGTTCCAATATATGCAATTGATACTGTAGATATGATGATAAATTCATCAGTTCTTGCTGATGAAGGAATTGCACACAGATTGGGTCTTATTCCATTGAAAACTGAACTTTCTGCTGTTGAACAGGATAATGATTCTGATAAGATAATGTTTACACTCGATTCAGATGAAACTAATGAAACACGAACAGTTTTGTCTGGTGAATTAAAATCTCAAGATAGTATAGTAAAACCAATTTCGGACAATATTCCTATCGTAACACTTGCACCTGGTCAAAGATTGAAGTTTGAAGCCTATGCTAGACTTGGAAGAGGAACAGAGCATGCAAAATGGAATTCTGCTAATGTTTCTGTTTTAACAGAATCAGATAATGGTGATGAACGAATCTTAACAGTTGAAACAACTGGTTCACTTGAGCCATATCACATCATTCTATCCAGCGTTAATGAATTATCAAAACGGTTAGAAGAATTCAAAAATTTCTTATCTGATTTGAAATAAAACGCCATACACATTATATTTGGGTAATTTAGTGTTTTGACTTATGGATAGCAATCTGGTAGAATTAATAAAAGAACTAAAATCTGCTTCTAGAAAAAATGATGCACCTATTTGGTCAAAAATTGCAAAAAATGCCTTGAAATCAAACTCCAATAAGAAAAAAATTAATCTTAAAAAAATTGATCAACTCACTGATGATGGAAATGCAGTTATCATCTCAGGAAAAATATTAGGAACCGGTAAGTTATCACATAAAGTATTAGTTTCTTCATTTTCAATTTCAAATTCTGCTGCAAAAAAAATTAAAGATTCGGGTGGGCAAATTTTACAATTTTCAGATATGATTAGTAAATTTCCAACTGGAAAGGGTGTTAAGATAATTGGTTAGTAAACAAGAACAAGTGATTGATCTAAGTAAACCAATTGTAGTTGATGGTACAAATCTAATTGCCGGAAGAGTTTGCTCAAATGTTGCAAAATTATTACGAAAGGGAAATAGAGTATCAATAGTTAACTGTGAAAAAATTATGATTAGTGGTAAAAAATCAAGTATTATTGGTGAGTATGAAGACTTTTTGAAAATTTCTAGTATCATACATCCTAGGCATGGACCATTTCATCCAAGACGACCAGATACCATCATTAAAAGAATGATTAGGGGTATGTTACCAAAAGAAAAACCTTCGAAAAAAACAGATCTTGCAAGATTAAGAACATACATTGGTGTTCCAAAAGAGGTAAAAGGTTTTAAAAAAATTCAATTTGACAAGTCAAAAATTACTAGAGAATCTTCAAAGTACACAACGATGGCTGAGTTAAGTCGATATATTGGAGGAACTAACTTTTGATTCCAAAAACTGAAATCTATTTTGCATCAAGGAAAACCTCTAGTGCACATGTCTATATTACAAAAGGAGTTGGAAAAATTAGAATTAATAATATCCCAGTAGAAATGATAGATCCAGAAACTGCAAGAGAAGTAATTCTTGCACCATTAGAAGTAATTGGTGATGAATTTCGAGATAAGGTTGATATCTCAGTTAGAGTAAAAGGTGGCGGATTTATGGGTCAGGCATATTCATCTGCCACAGCAATTTCAAGAGCCTTAATAGGTTGGACAAAAACAAAAAAAGAACCTAAAGATCACCCTTTCAATAAATCAACTAGACAGCAAATAAAAAATACAATCCTTGAATATGACAAATATCTAATTAGTGGTGATGCACGTAGAAAAGAACCAAAGAAGTTTGGTGGCTCAGGTGCACGAAGGCGAAAACAAAAATCTTACCGATAGAACGTAAAAATTAATTTCCTGAATTAATTCATTCATTATATCTGAAAAGACCACCAGCGTCAATGATTTTTTTGATTAATTCTGGAAATGGCTTCATTGGATAACTTTCATTTTTTGTTATGTTTTTGATTGAATTTTCATGTGTATCTATTTCTAATTCATCATTTTCTGAAATACTTGAATATGTTTTTTCATCAATTTCAATTGGTAATAGATATGCACCATCTACCGAGTTTCTATAAAAAATTCGTGCAAATGATAATGCTAAAACGGCTTCAATTCCGCTTGCACTAAGAGCAATTGGTGCATGTTCACGTGATGAACCACAGCCAAAATTATTACCTGTGACAATGATATTAGCATTTTTTACTTTTGAATGAAATTCAGAATCCAGTCCTTCCATGGCATGCTCGGCTAATTGGGTATGTTCATGAAGTTTAAGATAAGGACCAGGTAAAATAACATCAGTGTCTATATTATCCTGCTCATATTTTATGACTTTTCCTTTCATTACAAATCTCTCGGATCGGTTAATTTCCCAGTGACTGCAGAGGCAGCAGCAACTAAAGGTGATGCGAGATAAGTTTTTGATTCAATATGCCCCATTCGACCTGGAAAGTTTCTGTTTGTTGTACTTACACAAATTTCATCTTTATCTAAAACACCCATCTGTGCACCACAACAAGCACCACATGTAGGAGGACCAACCACTGCACCTGAATCAATAAAAATCTGTGTTAAACCATCTTGAGTTGCTCTTTTGTAAATAGAAATTGTTGCTGGAAGAACTTCAGTTCTAACTTTGACTTTTTTACCCTTTAATATTTTTGCAGCAGCTAACAAATCCTCATACTTTGCTCCTGTACAAGAACCAATATACGATTTATCAAGTTCTATACCAGTAGTTTCTCTTACAACAGATACATTATCAGGTGAAAATGGTTTAGCTACTAGAGGTTCAAGTTCTGATGCTTCATACTCAAATGTTTTTTCATAATGTGCATCGTCATCATCATAAACTGGCTCATATTCTGTTATTCCACGTTTTTCAATATAATCAAATACTTTTTGATCAGGTTCTATGATTCCGTTTTTGGCTCCTGCTTCTGTTGTCATATTTGTAAGTGTTAAACGGGATTCTACTGACATATCAGAAATTCCACTACCACCAAACTGCATTGCTTTTCCAGCACCACCCTCAGTTGTAATATCACCAATAATTTTCAAAATGTAATCTTTTGCCATTACACCGTCTGGTAGTTCTCCATTTAGTTTAAAATACAAAGTTTCAGGTATCTTAAACCACAATTTACCTTTTAAAATGGCATATGCGATATCTGTATGACCTAATCCACATGCAAATGCACCTAATGCACCTGTTGTATTTGTATGTGAATCACCACCTACATACAATTCTCCTGGTGCAACAAGACCTTCTTCATGTGACATACTATGACAAATTCCATATTGACCCATACCATATTTGAAATGTTTTTTGATTCCAAATTTACTGGTAAAATTTGATAATTTAGTAATATTCTCAGCAGAAATTTTATCAACTGAAGGTACAAAATGATCTTCCGTGACCCAGATCATTGATGGATCAAAAAGTTTATCGATCTTAATAACACCATCATTTTCTAATTTTTCAAAAGTTTTTATCACTCCTGGACCTGAAACGTCATGTAACATTACTTTATCAATTTTAGCAAATACTACATCACCAGGTTCAAGTTTTGACTCGCCAGATGACTTTGCAATAATCTTTTCGGTAATATTCTTAGCAAAGAGCGTAGTTTTTGGCGATGAGAGCGTTTGCAGAAGAATAAATATGAAAAAATCTTTGAAAAAGTATGACGCTAAGTGTTATTCCACTCAAGGCAAAACACAAAACCAAAAATTTTGCTCTATTTGATGAAATTATCAAAATTCTATCTAAAAACCAAACTTCATTGGAAAATGGTGACATAGTAGTG
Organism: uncultured Candidatus Nitrosopelagicus sp.; assembly: GCA_964539205.1. Classification (GTDB taxonomy): domain Archaea; phylum Thermoproteota; class Nitrososphaeria; order Nitrososphaerales; family Nitrosopumilaceae; genus Nitrosopelagicus. The sequence continues at coordinate 2,060 of CAZIHG010000088.1, read as the reverse complement.
ATTTCAAGTAAATATATTTCCAATTCACAGGGCCGAATTTTAGATGCAAGTAACATTATTCCATCAGGAAAAGCTCACCGTATATCAAAAAAATTCCAAATGCAACCAAAATTTGTTGAAGTGGTATTAAGAGAATCAGATAAAATATTTGGAGGTGTCTCAGGCTTTATAGTCACATCGTCAAATAGTATCTTAGCGCCGAATGCTGGGATTGATAAATCTAATTCCGATGGAACAAAATTGATTCTATATCCAGAAAATCCATATCAAGTATCTGAAAATATTAAAAGAAAAATTTTCTTCAAATATAATATCCATGTTGGTGTTATCATAGTAGATAGTAGATTAATGCCTGCTAGAGTTGGAACTGTTGGCGTTGCGATAGCATGTGCAGGATTTGAACCGGTAAGAGATTTACGTGGAGAAAAGGATCTTGACGGAAATCCACTAAAGGTGACATTTCAAGCAACAGCTGATAATTTAGCATCTATCGCAAATCATAACATGGGTGAAGGTTCAGAATTACAACCAATAGCAATAATTAGAAATTCAAAATGTCAATTGACTAATCGGAATATTTCTTACAAAGAAATGACAGTTTCTCATGAGCAATGTGTTTATGTTAGAGGTTTTTCAAATTAACTCAATTAATTGATTTTAAATAGAACATTTTTTGAAATCAATTGAATGCAGTACATTACGAAATATCCAAAAACAGTATCACATACAGATGGTATTAAACAAAAAATTCAGGTTGATAAAAAATCTGGCGTTGAAGAATTACATTTAATTGTAAAAGACAATATAGAAAAAATTCAGAGAATATTTGCGCAGGAGGGTGCCAGAAAGGTAAAATTTGAACACAAGCAACCTTTTCAGATTGGCGATGGTCTATCATTAAAATTAAAAAAGCCATGGGAAATGCACATAAGATTATTCGACATAAAGAAAGGAATGGTTGCGATTCAAGCAGAAGTTGAAATTTCAAGAGACTATCTGCAACACTTGTTCAGTCAACGAACACCAGTTATTTATGAAATTGAATCTATCTTAAAGAAATATGAAATTGAATATGAAGTTTGGAATAATAGAATAAGTAAATATGTTCATACAATTTTTGAAAATTATAAAATTAAAATTTCGACACCAGATATCCCAGTTTTTGCCTGGAAACCAATGTTATTTATGATTAGCACAGTTGGTTGTATGTATTTATGGAAATATATTAACACACTTTGAATCTTTAATAGTAAATTTCCATCTAACCAAATTGTGGTAGAAGCTCAAAAAATTATATTGAAACATTATGGCATTTCGCCATGGGAAATTAATGTAATAACAAGTATTTTAGAAAAAAAATTTTTTGTTGAATACAATGAAATAGAAAATGATTATACTGATAAATTTGTCAGCTCTATTGAAATTCCTTTTCCTTATGCATTTAATGATGAATTTTTTAAATGGTTTGAATATAAAGAATGGGAAAGATTAAAAGGAATTTTTAAAGAAATGAAAAGACGTCGTGGTGACGGAAAAGCAGTTAAAATTGAACTGAGTTTTTCTGGTGAACCAAAGATTACATTTTTAGTTGAATTAGATGAAGGTCAATGGTTTAGAACTGCTGTGGAAAAAATAGATTTTGTGGTTGAATTATTACCATATCATCTTAATCCTGAGAAACTTCCTGCTAACACTAATGAAGTTGTATATGTATTTGATCAAGATTCTGCCAGATGGAAAATCCATTCTGTGGTTTCAAATAAACAAAAATTTGTAAATTCAGGTGATGGTTGGAAAGTAATTATTTGATATCTTTTTCTAATGGCTCAACTAATTCGTGTAGTTCCTTATATTTTTGTTCAATGAAATTCAGTGATTCCATAAGTTTCTTGGATTTTCCATATTTGTAACGAATTAGCTCTCTATGATGCCAAAAATTTTTTCCTTCATCAACAAAAATTGTTGTAAAGTAATCAGTTCCTTTTAAATTATCAGGGAGTTTCATTTGGTATGGAAAAAGAAATTCTGCAATAAACCATTCATCACCATCTGGATAATCG
>CAZIHG010000087.1:0-9666 GCA_964539205.1 uncultured Candidatus Nitrosopelagicus sp. | reverse complement strand
TTCTTCCTTTTTTTCTTGGTAATGTCTTATTAAAATAATCAAGCCAGATTACGACATGTTCGTAATCTTTCATACTATCACTGTACTAAAATTGCATTAATGACGCCAGATTGACCTGGTCGTGACACAACTTTACACTTACCATCTTCAGTTTCTAATATAGCACCTTTTGTTATCACACCACGTCTTTGGTAGTCATTATTGGTTTGATTTTCTAAAACTTTAACAATTTTTGATCTTTTTATTTTCGCATCAGGTAATGCCAAGTTAACATGACTAACTGTTTTTAAACCAGTTTTTCTATTATTTCCTCTTGTCTTTCTTGTTGATGTTTGCTGATCACCAAGCAACGCTTCATTTGGGTATCTATCGATTTGAAATTTCTGTCTTACCTTTAATGGATGCCTAGCACCACCAGTTATTTTACTTGTTTTCATACCCTCTACTGATTTTTTCATAGAATGTTTCTAATACACTCTAATTTATACAAAACGCAAATTTTTAAAAGATATACACACTATCATGGACCATTTTGTGGTGGTGTAATTATTTTAGTGGTATTTCGCGTTCTAACTTTTTTAAATAATTTTTGTCTCAGTGTATCATCATCTCCCTGAACACCAAAATATTTCTTAAATTTTTCAGTTGTATTGTAAACTTTTAAACGGCCAACATTTTGATGTTCAATAAAATCTAATTGTGCTAATTCTTTAAGGTGTGAATACACACCAGTTCCTCTTACTTCTACCAACTGTTTACTTGTAATTGGTTGTTCATACGCAATGTATGACAATGTCTTTTGGGTGGATTTTGGTAAAATTGGTTTTGATGCATAACGTCTACCAATAGATGAACTATATTCTGGTTTTAATTGAAAAACGTATGACCCATCTGGTAAAGTGACTATTTCTATTGCCTTGAACGTAGTTTTTGCTTTATGCATTAATTTTTCAACCAAATTCAATGTTTTTGTTCGAGATTCTGTGCCTGAGGCTCGAATTAACTCTTCAATACTTAATGGTCTACCTGCTGAATATAGTGCAGATTCTAATCGTGCAGTAGACTCATTTTCATCATATATTTTTACCAATATTAAAAATCATAGGAAATTGACTTAAAATCTTCCTTCATATATCATTGATCAATTTGTGAATTATTCTTTGATTAATGTGACTGTAATATCATCGTCGATTTGTACTAAATCCACTTTTTCATCTCTTGCTAAAAATAATATTGCGAAAAAACATCGAATTGAATCAGTAGTACTAAGATCTTTTGTAATAGTTCCTAACAATGTTGTACCATTATCTTCAAGTTTTTTTAATATTAGATCTTGATATTGGCCAATTATATTTTCAAGATTATTCATATAATCTTTGAATTTTGGTGGTTCAACAGGATCAAACTTTAATTGGTTTGATCTGCGTTCTCTAGGATTTGCAATAGTACCAATAAGATTTTCTAACAAATCTAATAATTCATCTAAAGACACTGGATATGTTGATTCATGCCTATAAGGAATATCCAACATTTGAATATCAATATCTGATCTTTGTCTAATTGGTTTATTTTCCATTGCCGCCTTTTGAAGTGCAAAAATGTTTTCCACTTTCATTCTATAAATTAATGATGATGATAGAGCTGCCATTCCAGCAATTCTTAGATCCTTCTTATCAGCCTTTTCTAATATATTTAACAACATTGAAAGAATTGAAATTAAATCAATTTCCCAGACATCTTTTTTCTTTACACCATCTGGATCAAACAGAATGTTAATCGGTACTTTAGAAATCTCTGCCTTTGTTTCTTCCTTATTCATGAAATAAAGAATTTTTCATATAATAATATCTTGGGGCTCTATTTTTTTGTCTCACTCAGTCAACTCTTATATTATTATGTAAAAAATCAAAACTGTTGAAATCTGCTCAAATAATTGAACCAAATAAGCCATTAGCGATTAATGAAATAAATTTACCAAAACCAAGTGGAAATCAGGTCACCATTAAAGTAAAATCAACAGGTGTCTGTCACAGTGATCTCCATCTATGGGAAGGTGGTTATGATACTGGTGATGGATTTATGAAAGTCACAGATAGAGGTGTTAAATTTCCAGTAACTCCTGGTCATGAGGTTGTTGGAACTGTTGATGAAATTGGTGACACTGTAGATGATCTAAATGTTGGTGATTTGGTTCTAGTTTATCCTTGGATTGGATGTGGTCAATGTAAAACATGTGAAAATGGTGATACAAACTTGTGTGAATCACCAAAATCATTAGGCGTTTTTCAGAATGGAGGATATGCAGAATATGTTCTGGTTCCAGATAAAAAATTCTTGGCTAAAATTAATAATCTTGATCCAGATGTTGCCGCATCATTAGCATGTTCTGGACTTACCGCATTTACTGCAATAAAAAAAGCTCTAGTGAATAATCCTGAGAATATTTTGATAGTTGGTGCTGGTGGTCTTGGCTTAATGGGAGTTCAAATTGCTAGTGCATTAACCAAGGCTAACATAATTTGTGTTGATCTTGATGATAATAAATTAAATTCAGCAAAAGAATTAGGTGCAAATCATATAATTAATACCAAGGAATCAGATGCAGTAAAAAAAATCATGACAATATGTGACGAAAAAGGCGTAGATAGCATAGTAGATTTTGTAAATGCACCACCAACAGTAAAAATGAACCTCTCAATAATTCGAAAACGTGGAAACTTAATTCTTGTTGGGTTATTTGGAGGTTCAGTTGAACTTCCATTAGTATCTGTACCTCTGAAAGCAATAACAATTCAGGGTGCATATACAGGAAGCTATAATGATATGGTAGAATTAATTGGACTTGCACAACGTGGAGTGATCAATCCTATTGTTTCAAAACACTACACATTAGATGAGGCAACCACGGCATTGGACGATCTAAAAAATAGAAAAATATTAGGCCGCGCTGTTATCAACCCATAAAAATTATCTAAAAAATGGTCCCCACTGAAGGATTTGAGCCTTCGACAACCCGGTTTCTGTATGCCTAGTAGACTACTGTTTTTCAGCCCTAAGCCGACAACTACAGCCGGAAGCTCTACCAGGCTGAGCTAAGTGGGGACTAATATTTTGTGATTGTTTTGTATTATTAACTTTAGTTTTGGAATATATTTCCGAAAAATTAAATACTTTTTGATTAACGAAGTTTATGGTAAAACTGCAGAATGGTTTTAACGGATATGTTTGTGTACCTTATTTACATAATCATAGCTCAATTGAATTAAAAGACTTGTGGGTGAATTCAAGGAATATAGATTCATTATTTTTTGTCACGGCAACTTTCTCTGAAGATAGCAAACCATATTTTTCATCACCTGTTAATCATTTTATACTTGCAAAATTCAAAAATAATCAAAAGATTCAGAAAGATTTCTCAAATAATATTCAAGAGCAACCAATTTTTATGTTTAATATAAAAGATGTAATTTTTGAACGCGGAACACAAGAACAGACAAATTTCATATCAATTTATTATCTAGAGTATGGTGATTCTGATGAAGATTTGTTTGACGTTGCATCATATACTGCAATACGAGACAAAATTGGTATTTCAGCATTTGGTAATCTAGAACTCTTTGCTAATGAACCACCAAAATTTACATTTCCTTATAGCGATCACATTGTTTTCTTTGAAATTGCCAGTAAGAAGAGTCATCAAAGTGATAACAAATACTGTGAACAAACAAGGCGTGATATATGTCGAAAAGGAATTGTAATGAATAATCTTGTTAGCTTTTCAATTCTTGAGAAACTTAAATAAAAAAAGGTAAATAGCCCTCAAAAATTTTAATCAGTATGAGTAAACCATCTGATTTAGGTTCATTAAAAATTGGTTCTTACATTCTATTACCGGTAGGTGATCAGCCAACTGGTGAACCATGTAGAATTTCAGAATATGATACAAGTAAACCTGGAAAACATGGTGCTGCCAAGGCAAGAATCGTTGGAGTTGGTGTTTTTGATGGTGCAAAAAGACCACATGTTGGACCTGTTAGTATGCAGGTTCATGTACCATTAATTGACAAAAGGGCTGGCCAAATAATCTCTATGACAGGTTCTGATATTCAGGTAATGGATTCGGAAACTTTTGAAACAACTGATATAGATATGATTGATGATGAAGTAAAAGGAAAGCTAGAACAGGGTCAAGATATTGAATACTGGAACGTGATGGGAAGAACAAAAATAATGCGAATAAAAACATCTTAAATTGGATGCTAATGATATTTGGAAAAGCCATCTGAATTTTGATGAAGATTATGAGTCTTGAAGCATCCAAATCTCAATTAATACTATGAAATTAGCAGCATTTTTTTCAGGTGGGAAGGATAGTACTTATGCAATATACGATGCAAAAAAATCTCAGCATGATGTAAAAGTTTTATTCACGATATTACCCAAATCAGATGAAAGCCATTTACTACATTTTCCGAATATATCTCAAACAAAAATACAATCCAAATCAATGCAGATTCCTCAAATCATTCAATATTTTGATACAAATGAACCTAGTATGGAACAATCTAAATTAGACGAATTAATTAAAGTAGCAAAAAAAACATTTGATTTTGAAGGAATAATACATGGTGGTATTTTAAGTGAGTATCAGAAAAATAAATTTGAATCACTTTGTAAAAATAATGGGTTACAACTAATCTCACCAATTTGGCAAAAAAATGCGTTATCATATATGAATGAATTATTAGATAATAATTTTGAATTTATCATTTCAAGTGTAAGTTCAGAAGGTTTAGATGAATCGTGGCTTGGAAAAAAAATAGGATATTCGGAACTAAATGAACTAAAAAGTTTGAGTAAAAAATTTCAATTTAACTTAAATTTTGAAGGTGGTGAGGCAGAAACTTTTGTGATAAATTGCCCACTCTTCAAAAAAAGGATTAAAATTATTACTTCAAATAAAATTTGGGATGGTGTAAGAGGAAGATTTGAAATAGTGGAGGCTGAATTAGAGAATAATGCTTGATAATCTCAAAAATGGATTGCGCTCAGCAATCAAAAGAATTGTAAATTCTTCTGGCATAGATGAAGAATTAATCAAAGAGTTAGCCAAAGATGTACAACGTTCATTGTTACAATCAGATGTAAATGTAAAACTGGTTTTAGAGATCACAAAAAATCTAGAAGAGCGTTCATTAAATGAAACTCCACCACCAGGTCTTTCTAGAAAAGATCACATTGTAAAAATTCTATATGATGAATTATCAAAATTACTTGGTAATGACACTGAATTTCATTTCAAATCAGGAAAAATTAACAAAGTTCTAATGTTAGGCATTCAAGGAAGTGGCAAAACAACTATCACATCAAAATTATCTAAATTTCTCACCAGACAAGGATATCGTATTGGAGTTATTGGGGCTGACACATATCGACCAGGTGCATTGGTGCAATTACGAACCATGTGTGAAAAATCAAATGTGGAGGTGTTTGGTGATGAGAGCAGTAAAGATTCACCAGATATTGTGAAAAGAGGATTGAAGCATTTTGAAAACTCCAATTTGGATATAATACTGATTGACACAGCTGGTAGACACAAGGAAGAAAAAGATCTTTTGGAAGAAATGACACAAATTAGTAAAGTATCAGACCCAGATCTTGCACTACTAGTTATCGATGGCACTATCGGTCAACAATGTTTTTCACAGGCAGATGCATTTAACAAAATTGTACCTGTAGGCGGTATTGTTATTACAAAATTAGATAGTTCCGCAAAAGGTGGTGGTGCATTAGCAGCTTCTGCTGCTACTGGTGCACAAGTAATGTATGTTGGAACAGGAGAGCGAATTGACGATTTAGAACAATTTTCACCAACAAGATTTGTAGGTCGATTGTTAGGAATGGGTGATGTTCAGGCTGTTCTTGATTTAGCTAAGAGACTTGAGAATGAAGCAGATGAGGTTCGACTAAAAAGAATATCCAGTGGAAAAATGAATATGGAAGATTTCTATTATCAATTAGAAGAAGTTACTAAAGTGGGTTCACTGCAGAATCTAATGGAAACAATGCCAGGATTGTCTGGAATGGTTAAGGAAGATCAACTTGACCAGATGGAAGACCGAGTAGATAAATGGAGATACATTATTCAGAGTATGAATAAAGATGAAAAGGCTGATCCAGATCTCTTAAACGCATCAAGGATTAAAAGAATTGCAAGAGGATCAGGTTGGCCTGAGCATGAGGTAAAAGAATTGTTAAAAAATTATAAAAATTCTAAGACAATGATGAAAGCATCAAAAGGTAGCCAAATGCAAGGCATGCTAAGAACAATATGATAAGGCTAGATCCTAAAATTCCAACAAGATATTAACAATATTATCTTATAATTTTTGTGAGAATAAAAGATCTTCGTATTATCATTGATGAAAGAGAAAGAAAAAGCGGAATACCAAAACTATTACAAAAAATAGGAATTAATGTAGAGGTAAAAAGACTCCCAATTGGTGATTACATTGTATCACATGAAACAGTCGTAGAAAGAAAAAGTATTAGTGATTTTATATCTTCAATTTTTGATGGAAGATTATTCGATCAGTGTAATAGGTTAAAAGAACATTTTCAATTTCCAATTATTTTATTAGAAGGGAATGTTGATGAAATAGAAACAATAACTGAAAATCCATTAGTGTTTTATGGTGCATTGTCTACTATAGCAGTTGAATTTAAGATTCCAATTATACCAACACCAAATGCCTCACATACGGCCAAATTATTGGTAGCATTAAGTTCAAGAAAAGATTCGATCAAAGGACCACTTTTAAAAAAAATAAGAAAATCAAACGATATACAAAAACAGCAATTATCAGTTTTATGTAGCTTACCTGGGGTGGGAGAGAAAACTGCTATAAGATTACTTGAAAAATTCGGGTCTCCTCTAAAAGTTTTATCTGCATCCACAAAAGATCTTTCAAAGATTTCAGGTTTGGGCGAATCTCGTGCAAAAAAAATAAAAAAAATGTTAGAAAGAAAAAGTAAACATACAAAATCATCAAATCAAAAGACATTACACGATTCTTAATTCTTTGAAACTAATTTTCTTCTTAATTTATTTCCACAGTTTGGACAAATTGAATCATTAGAACTTATTCCACATGAAGAACAATATCGAATCCATTTTCCAATAATCTTAATTCCTTCTGTCATTATGGGTTTAACTTCTATTCCAAGTTGTTTTGCAACATTAGATACTGCAAAATCATCTGAAATTAATTCCGTACCTAATTCTAATGATAATGCTATTGAAGATACATCCTCATTAGATAAAGTGTTAAGATCGCCAGTTTTTTTTGCAGTATGTATGACTTTTTTTGAATATTTGTGATTTGGTTCTTGAATAATTAGTCGCTTCGAATTAAGTAAAAGATCAAGTGCGCCATGATTCTTTTTGATATGCTTAATTTCATCATAGACATCAGTTGCTACATAGAATTTATCTTGTGAGTTAAATGGAATTCCAGCATAGAATGCAGTTGCATCAAGCACTTTAAAATCCAAGTTTATTCATCTGTCTCAAACCTTTTTTCTTTAGTCTTACAAAAACTGCTTGTTTTTTGAATTTTTTTATTGTTATTTTTTCTTCGAATTCAGCTGATTTGATCATTTGTGCATCCATTACTATATTGCAGTCATGTGAACAATTAATTTCAATTTTTTCATCAGGGACAACTATTGATGGTAATCTATGAACAGGTGCTACTGGTGTAATTATTAGAACATCAAGACTTTCATGTAATAATGGTCCACCTATTGAAAATGAATGACCAGTAGAACCACTTGGTGTAGAGATTATCACCCCATCCATTCTTTGTTTAACTGTGTCATTCTGGAATTTTATTTTAAATTCAGCAGTTTTCGTAAGATTTTTCCTATTTACATAAATTTCATTTAATGCAGGTGCAAATTCTTTTCCGCCACACGATGCCACAACTCTTGTTCTCTTATCCAACCAAATTTTATTCTTGTATATAGCGTCTATTGCATCATCTATATTTTCTAGAGTTATTTCAGATAATATTCCCCTATTTCCTCCAACATTAATTGTCAGTATTGGAGTTTCATTTCTTAAATTTCTAAATGTACGTAACGTTGTGCCATCACCACCAAGTGTGATTGCCAAATCAAGTTTAACCTTAGATAGATGTTCTAATGATTCAATTTGTTTTGAACCATCAACTTCAACTGGCGCAATTGTGTAAACCCCAATTTTTTTTAGTAAAAGTTTTTTTGCCACCATTTTTGCTGCATCCTCAGAAATTTTCGAGCCAAATTTACTTACTATTACTACTTTGTTTAGTTTCAAGCGTTCTTTACAAACAATTTCGTATTTAAAAATCATGTAGCCAAGCCCTCGCCTGAGTACTAATAAGATATTTAAGTCAAATGTGCATAAGTATGTTAGAGCACAAGAAATGTCATTATTATTAAAAGATCGAGTTTACACGATGGAGGCACCAACGGCTAAAAGAGGCGTATATCCTCTACATGGCTACAAGCTTGGCCTTTATCGTCTACCAATTAAATTAGATGAAGAACTTGAAATTCAATCGGTTCATGATGGACTGAAAAACACATTTGATATGGATATGTACGCAGATAGAATTTTTGCTACATATTCATGGACCGAAGAAAACATGTCTGATAAATTTGCTAAAGGATATGAAAAAATAGATCTGAGTGTCACGGTTGAAATTGTGACGGGTGAAGTTGTTGATATCATATATCAGATTTTTCCCATGGAAAAATTTGGTGATGCACCATGGATTAAAGATTATAAAAAGAAAGCAGATCATTTTGCCAAAATGATTACAGATACAATTCTTAGGAATACAATTCTTTCAGACAAGATGGTTGAGGCATTAATTAAGATAGAAAAGATTACAGAGGATGAGGCATATCTAAAATTAGAAGAACTAACACCTCTTGCACAAATTGTACCAGATGCAAAACCAATACCAGTCAAAAAAGAGCCAGTGGCTTTGGATGTTGCTGGAGGACCACCACAAGAATGGCAAGGAGGAGATATCAAACCAGGTCCAATTGATATTGATTACAAAACAAAGATGAAACAATCTCCATCATTCAAAGCACCATCAGGTCATGAAATCAAGACATGGGGTCGTGTTGGAAGTGATAATGGAATAATGGGTGTTTGGGGCGAATATGTTTCAGTTGATTATGATATTTGTGTTGCAGATGGTGCATGTATAGATGCATGTCCTGTTGGTGTTTACGCATTTGCAGATTTTCCTGGAAATCCAGGTTCTGATAAGAAACCACTAATGGGAGGAGAGCCAGATTGTATATTTTGTTTAGCATGTGAGGGTGTTTGTCCCCCTGAAGCAATAAAGATCTTCCCTCAGGACTAGAATACCCTCATTTCAAATATAAATAGCCACAAGGGTTTTGACATGTTGAGATATGGAAGGTAATCCATTTACACAATTTGTTTTTCAGGTATTCATTTTTTGTGCAATTCTAATTATTGGTTACACTTGTAATTTTTACTACTTGGCATTTTTGTCAAGCAGGAGAAAAGATGAGAATTCGATAACAGAAATTGGTGAACCAACCATAACAGTACAGTTACCGATATACAATGAAAAGTAT
>CAZIHG010000086.1:0-10585 GCA_964539205.1 uncultured Candidatus Nitrosopelagicus sp. | reverse complement strand
TGGGCTAAACGAGTAATAGAATTGGTTGAATCCTGTCATGAATGCAGTGCCGGATTGTGTTGTCATTATCTTACCATCTCTAATCTCTCTAAGGAACTGTACTTGTGGTGCCATCTCTGAGCCATATGCTGCTGTTGCTATAAGGCAACCACCGCCTTTTTCTTCAGCAGCAACACATTTTCCATCTTTTAGCATAGTACCTTCACCACACATTGGTTGTGGCTCTGGCTCTGGTTCTGGCTCTGGTTCTACAATAGCTACTGGTTCTTCAACAACTATTGGTTCTGGTACAACAACTTCTGGCTCTGGTACAACAACTTCTGGCTCTGGTACAACTGGGGCGTCTGCAACTCTATCACTAGCAGTAAAACTAAATGTTGTTTCACCTTTTTGAGCACCGTACTGTGCCTTTATTGTATATTCTCCAGAAACTTTCCATAATGGACCTCCAGCTGCAAATGAAACTGAATACTGATTGTTTGAATCTAAATCAACTTGAGCCATACCAACCATACTAGAACCGTCAGCACTGATAATTCTAATTAGAACAGGTGTTGGGTTTTTAGCTAATGATGAATCTCTAACTTTACCAGAAATTTCAAGTGTAGTGCCATCTGCATATGCAGGATAATCAGTATTTACTGATAGTGGAAGTTCTTGACTTCCTTCTGCAGCAAATGCACCAGTTAAACCATATGAAAGAATACATGCTGATAAGAGAAAAGTAGCTGATAAGCCCAAAGCCTTCATAAAACAAGGCATTTACTGTTGTATTTAATAATTATTGATAAAAAAATTGACAAAAAATAGACAATCTTTGTTATTTTCAATTTTGCCATAATTTAGATAAAAATACAGGTTAAACTTAGTAAAAAAATGGCAAAAGGGTCAAAGATTCTAGTAATTGTTGGTATACTTATTGGAATTGGTGCGGCATTATTGTTTTTAGGTTCACAGGCAATTACATCAGATATAATAATTCAGGAAGGAGAGATTAATGTCAAAAATAAAATGGAGATTTTGGCTGATTTAGATCCAGAAATTAACTCAAAAGGAGTATTTGTAGTGCAGACAATGGAAGGAATTGAAATTTCACTGTTAGTTTCTATTTTAGATCAATATCAAAATGAAATTATCACAAATTCTGTAATTACAAACTCTTTTGAGGGTAATTTTGATATTTCAGAAAAAGGCACATACACACTAGTCATAGAAACAACGAATCAGGATGTGGTAAATGCTGTTGGTGGAATAGGCCATGTTCCAGATGGATCTGCATATTCAATTTCAATAGCAGGATTTGCCATGCTACTAATTGGTATGGTTGGAGTTGTGGTCGTAGGTGTAATTTTAGTTAGGCAGAGAAAACGAGAAAGATCTAGTTAAGGAATGAATCCATTTTAGCAAGATTATCTTCGATATTTTTATAGTCATTTCCATTTTCCATTATATCAGCTAATTTTTCAGAATTCACAGAATACACCACATCATTTTCCTCACCTGACTTTGTGACGAAACCATGCTCTATCAGGTATGACAATTTTTCTTCTAGTTCTTTAGATGTGATTTGAAACTTTTCTGTAAGAATAGAGAAGTGTTTTGATTCGGTCTCCATTTCAGCTAAAATTTCTGATATTTCAGGATCAAATATGGAATCGATGACTTTGCTAACAACAAAATCAGAATCAACCATGATGATATCAAAAAATCCAGATTTATAATATTATCCTGGCAAAGCATACAGTGAATAGATTTCAGCATGGTTTTTAATGGGGTAACAGAGAATCTTGCTTACTTGAGTGGTCAATACGAGAATCTTATTCGAATACTTGGAAATGATATTCCTGGTGAAAAAAAGACGTTGATTGGTCTGACTCAAATACGCGGAATTGGTTACATGTTTGCAAATTCCATATTACAAATTTTAAAAATTAATCCGGATTCCAGGATTGGAACATTATCTAGTGACCAGGTTTCTTTAATTGAGAAAATGATACAGGATCCTAAATCACAGAATTTCCCAATTTGGTTTTTGAATCGTCAGAAAGATATCGAAACAGGTGATGATTTGCATCTATTAACATCTGATATTGCATTTAATCTACGAAATGATGTTGAAAGAGAAAAAGGAGTGTTTAGTTGGAGAGGTTATAGACATATGTATGGACTTAAGGTTAGAGGGCAAAGAACAAGATGTACCGGAAGAAAAGGTGGTGCAGTTGGTGTTGCAAAAGGTGGTAGAGTTCTACCAGCAAAAGGTGGTGCAGGAGCTCCTGCAGCAGCAACAGATGCAACAGCAACAGATGCAACAGCAACAGATGCAACAGCAACAGATGCAGCAGCACCAGCTAAAGATGCAGCAGCACCAGCTAAAGATGCAGCAACACCAGCTAAAGAAAAGAAAGAGTAGATAGACATGGGTGATCCTAAAAACTTTAGAAGAATTTGGAGGAAACCAAAACGTCCATTTAATTTTGATTTAAAGATGGAAGAGCTTAAACTTTTAGGTACATTTGGTTTGAAAACAAAACGTGAATTATGGAAAGCCAGAACTGAATTATCCAGAGTTAGAAATCAAGCTCGTTCTCTTCTCGCACTAAGAGAAGAAGTTAGAGAAAAAGAAGAGCCAATCTTGATACATTCCTTATCTAGAGTAGGTTTGGTGCAACACGATGCAACACTGGATGATGTCTTAAACTTAGAAATTGATGATTTACTATCACGTAGATTACAAACCATTACAACCAGAAAATTCTTCTTTAAAACACCATATCAAGCTAGACAAGCAATATCACATGGTCACATAATGATTGGTGATAGAACTGTGAATATACCATCATATGTAGTGAAGGTTGATGAGGAAGATAAAATCAAATTAACGCCTGAATCAATTTTTAATAAAATCTTATCAGAGCCTGAATCAGATCTTGGTAGTCCTGAAACAGAGAATCTAGAAGTTCCCGAAAGCGGTGAAGTTGAAGTGACACCTGCTACTGAAGAAAAACCTTCAACTGAATAATTATCAGTTAAGCTTATCTTCATATGTCAGACTAGTTGATGATAGAAGATGTGTTCTATAATTGGTTATTACGGAAAAAATCTAGCTGCACCAATTCTTGTAAAAGGTTTAGAGAAAATGGAATATCGTGGATATGATAGTGTTGGTGTAGCTACAAAATCAGAAAATGAAATTGTTGTCAAGAAGGGTGTAGGAAAGGTTGTTGAAGTTAATAATGAAATTCATCTTGATGGTTTACCAGGAATAACTGGTATTGGTCACACTAGATGGGCAACGCATGGAAAAGTAACTAATGCTAATGCACACCCACATTCAAGTAACTCGGGAAAGATTGCAATTGTACATAATGGAATTATTGAGAATTTTAGCGACTTGAAAAAAGATCTGATCTCTGATGGATATACTTTTCAAAGTGATACAGATACTGAGGTAATTGCCAATTTAATTCAGAAAAACTTTGACCAAACCTCTGACATAAAACAAACCATGATCGATACTGTATCTAATTTGAGTGGTCACTACGCTTTTGTGGTAATTTTTGAAGATGGCACACTTGCTGCGGCAAGATTTCATGAACCACTGATAGTTGGAGTTGGAAAAAATAGTCATTACCTATCAAGTGATGTTCTTGGATTTATCGAACGTACAGACGATGCGATATACATTGACAATGAAGATTTTGTTATAGTAGATGAAACGGGATTAAACATTTTCAATTTTGATGGATCACAAGTTAAACATCAGATCACAAAGGTATCAAAAGAATTTGCAGATGCATACAAAGGTGATTATGCACATTATACATTAAAAGAAATATCAGAGCAACCAGAGACGATCTTGCGTGCAGGTGATGACGAACAAATTAATGAGATCGTTAAGCATATAGAAGATTCAAAAACATTGTACATCACAGGAAGTGGTACTAGTTATAACTCATCTAGAATTTCAAAATATCTTATGTCAAAATATGCTAAACTTAAGATAGAACCAATAATTTCTAGTGAATTACAATTTGCGCCAGATAGTATAGAGAAAGAATCTACTTTGATCACAATTTCACAAAGTGGTGAGAGTGCAGATGTATTAGAAGCAGTAAAAATTGCAAAACAATCAAATGCAAAAATTTTATCCATTGTCAATCACTTGAACTCGTCACTATCACAAGAATCTGATGTGGTAGTAGGACTTAATTGTGGTCCAGAGATTGGAGTTGCAGCTACAAAGAGTTTTACTTCACAACTTGCAATACTTTACAAGATTACCGACAAGCTTTGTAGTGGTTGCATGAAACCTGACTGGAAAAAAATCTCAGCATCAATATCGGAAACATTAGAAAACCATTCAGAAATAAAGGAACTTGCAAAAATATTAAAGGACGTCTCAGATATTTACGTTCTTGGAAGAGGAATTCATTTTCCAATAGCAAAAGAGGCTGCACTAAAACTAAAAGAACTTACATACATTCATGCAGAGGGAATACCTGCTGGTGAATTAAAACATGGTCCACTTGCACTGATGGATGAAAATGTGTTTGTCATAATCATAAATCCTGATGACTCCACGTATACTGATACAATGAATAGTGCAGCTGAGATCAAGGCAAGAGGAGCCAAAATTATTGGTATATCTGATAAGAATAGTGATAACTATGATTATTGGATTAAAACTCCAAAAATTGACGAGTCATTATATCCACTGGTAGAGATAGTTCCAATACAATTACTTGCATACTACGCTGCTCTAGAAAAGGACACTGACCCTGACTATCCAAGGAATCTTGCTAAATCAGTCACTGTAAAATAGAAATTCTTTGGTACTCTTTTTCAATTAATTCAAGTAAATGTTTTGATGATTTTCCAGTTTTTAGAATAGAAGCAATCAAACTTCCACCTGCACCAGCACCTTCTTTTACAAAACCTTCAGCATAAGATCTTAGACCATAGAATTGTGAGTCACTGAGATTGGGATCAATTGTTAACACTGCAATATCATCAATTTCTTTTACCGTATCTAAGAATCTTGCATCTTTATCATCAATGATGTAGGAAGTGCATCCTATTGCAGTGTTATTTTTCTCATAACCAATTCTTTTGGCAAAAGCCAAAACAGCAGTCATTTGAGTACCACCAGCCAAAATAACATGACATTTTTTTGATACTTCAGATAACATTCCTGCACAGACAGGAATCATTGGATCTCCTAATTCTGCAATAATCTCAAAAACATCATCTGACTTTTTGCGTTTTAATGCAGAAGATACCACATCGTTTTTTATTTCAATTGGGTTTTCCGGCATACTGGAACTAACACTTGTATCAATACCAAACCCTTTGAGTACGGCTAATGCAGTTGTAGTACCACCTGGAATACTTTCACCAATTACAAGACAATCAGTTGATTTGGAAATCGATTTTCCAATAATTTTACCATATTCTACCGCACTACGAACATGATCTTGTGTCAATGCTGATGATTCAGAGATATTTTTTCCAATAGGAAGATTGGAATCAAATGATGATACATTAGGTAAAACCTTACTTCCTGCATTAATAATAAAATGAGGAATTTTTGCTGCATTTAATGCGACTTTAGTTAGTAAAGCAGGAGTGGGTTTTCCATCTGGCGACATTGGTATGGAATCAATGCATTTACACTTGCCATAGGTTAGATATTCAGCATCAGCAGGTGAGGTAAATTTCAAAAATTCTTTATCTGCTCCTGCTATAGTGATACCTGGGATCTCACATGTTTCTGTATATGAAATTACTAGTGCGAATGTGAATCGCTTTTTTTCCAATGAACTAATGAAATTTTTTGCATTTTGGTCATTTCCATAGCAAGTGATTGACAATTTAGCCACCCATTCGCATAACAAACTCATCTTCGGAAATTTTCTGCATTACTGGATTTGTCATCTTTTCGTTTCCAATGGTGGATGTCTGACTTGTACCATAATCATGACCTGGATACATTATCAATCCATCATCTAAATTTGAAATTACATTAAGCAAACTGTGGTATAATTCTCTTGAACTTCCACCTGGAAGATCAATCCTTCCACAATTCCCAACAAATAATGTATCACCAGAGAATATCTTTCCATCACCTACAAGACAGATACTATCCTTTGAGTGACCTGGTGTATGATATACTAAAAGTTCTGAACAACCAAATTTTATTGAATCTCCATCTTTGACGATCATATCATTCTGTAAAGTAGATGCCTCATGTTGTACAATTTTAACACTTATCTCAGCTGCTAGCTCCTCATTACCTCTTGTATGATCATCATGCCAATGTGTATTAACAATGTACTTTGGATTGAGATTCTGCTCATCAATAATCTGAATTATTTTATCCAAATCCCAAGATGGATCAATTATTATTGCTTCACGCGTAGATTCATCTTCAACAACATAACAAAAGTTCTGCATCGGTCCTACTGGAATTTGGTAGACTTTCATAGAATATCATCTTCTGCCTCTGGAGGTATTCCAATTTTTTCCACAAACAATTCACCAGTAAGATCTTTTCTTTTTGGAATTCCTTGTTTCATTTTATGAAATGTGACAGTCATATCACACTTGGTATAGATATTTGCAGTTTCGCCTGTCTGAGGATCTAATCCTGAAGGTACATCAACTGCAATTTTGAAACAATCACATTCATTGATATAATTAATAGCGGATGCATATGGTTCCCTAATTATTCCTGATATTCCAGTACCTAAGATGGCATCAACTATAATGTCAGGATTAAAATCAAAATTGATAGAATCACCATTTGTTAATTTCACAGAACTCATTTTTTCTAAAATTGACCAATTCCAATTACTTTCATCAGTTTTAATTCCGTCAATATCACCAAGAAGTATTACTGTGACTTTTGCACCATATCCAGCCAAATGTCTTGCCATTACCAGACCATCACCACCGTTATTTCCTAACCCAACAAAAATCAAAATATTTTTTGAATCTACACTTTCGAATTTTTCAACTAATCGTCTTACTGCTGATGCACCTGCATTTTCCATCATAAATTTTTTTAAAAAACCCATATCATGTCCTTTATTTTCTATTTGATACATTTGATCTACAGATATTTCCATGATTTACAAAAAAATATCTAAAATAAGAGCTTTGGCAAACGACTTTAACTAAGAAACTGTGAGATATACTATGACGATAAAGAATGTAAAATCATCCTTACCTCTAATAACTAAAAACCTGGAGAAGACAAATTCCAAGAGAGAATTCTTGATCAGGAACAGCCGTGAAACAATAATACTTTGCAGTCAGGCAATTATATCAATACATAAAAAAGATCTTAAACTTGCAAAGAAAAAAATTTTAAAAGCTAAATCTGAATTAACCAAACTAAAAGAAAAGACTGGTGGTGATTTAATTCGTTACATTATAACACCAGAACAAGAATTTGTTGAGGCGGTATCACTCTTAGCAGTAATTGAAGGTAAAGAAATTCCATCTGTAAAGTCATTAAAAGTTTCAGACGAGTCATACATTCTTGGTCTACTTGATTGCATAGGAGAGATCAAACGTCAGATCATAGACAAGATTAGAGTTGGTGAGTCGAAACAGGCTACTAATCTTTTTGAAATTATGGAGAACTTGTATCTTCTTTTATATCCATTTGCAAGCTATGACAAGATCGTAAAGGAAGCGAGAAGGAAACTTGATGTTAACAGAATTCTAGTTGAAGAAACACGTTCCGTACTAACTGAAGAGATACGCAGACAAGAATTCATCAATGCAATCAAGAAGAAAAAATAATTTTCAGAAAATAATGGTGCGGGCGATGGGATTTGAACCCACGAACTCCTAAGAGACTAGGCCCTCAACCTAGCGCCTTTGACCAGGCTGGGCGCCGCCCGCATAGAAAAAATCGTGCAGGGTTTTTATAATCCTTGATTGTTTTTGGTGATGTGTTAGTTCCAGTCAGATGTTTTTCGTGTGGTAAATTAATTGCAGATAAATTTGATGAATTTAAAAAAGGTGTCCAATCTGGTGGGGAACCAAAAAAAATTCTTGATGATATTGGCTTGGAACGATACTGTTGCAGAAGGATGTTATTAACAACCGTTGAATCTATCCAACAAATAATTCCATTCTATGAAGCAATGCACAAAAGAAACCAAGATGTTCAAAGCGAGTTAGAATAATTGTCAAAGATTACTGCCATTAACGGTAGAATTCTCTATAATAGTAGAGGTAGTAAAACCATTGAAGTCGATGTTACTAGTGATGAAAAATTCCTTGGTAGAGTTTGTGCACCATCCGGGGCAAGTGTTGGGAAATATGAGGCAACAAGTTTTCCAAATAATAATCCTGAAGAGAGTCTTACATTATTAAAGAATAATTCAGAAAAATTTATCGGCAGTGATCCAACCGATTTAAAATCAATTCATGAAATAATTAGAACCATAGATGATACAGAAAATTACTCAAAAATTGGTGGTGCATGTGCATTTGCAGTTACAATTGCTACAACAGAATCAGCTGCAAAACTACAAAATGTTCCATTTTACAAAATTATTAATCCAAATAATGACTTGAAATTTCCATTTCCTATTGGAAATATACTCGGTGGTGGTGCACACGCAGGTCCTGGTACACCGGACATTCAAGAAATTTTGGTCGCATCAACTGGTGCAAAAACTGTACATGATGCAATTGACATGAATCTACAGGTTCACAAAGAATTGCGTAACGTAATTCAAAAAAATGATCCAACTTTTACAAACGGACGTGGTGACGAAGGTGGTTGGGCTCCAAAATATGATAATGAAAAAGCACTAGAAATTTCTGCCAATGCAATTGAAAATTTAGGATTTACACTTGGAAAAGAAGTTTCACTTGGAGTTGACTTTGCATCTTCAACTCAGTGGGACGAACAAAAAGGAAAATATATCTATGATAGAGCTGGATTTGAAAATGATCCTGGAGAACAAATTGACTTTGCTGCTGAAATAATAGAAAAGTATAAGCTTGCGTATGCTGAAGATGCAGTACACGAAGAAGCATTTGACGATATGGCTGAACTAACTAAAAAATTTCCAAATACTATGATAACTGGTGATGATCTTACAGTTACCAACAAAAAGATTCTCCAAAGAGCAATCGAAAAAAATTCATGTAATGCAGCAATTTTGAAAGTAAATCAAGCTGGAAGTCTCTATGACGCATTAGAATTTGCAAAACTTGCAAATGAAAATAACATCAAACTTATCACATCACACAGATCTGGTGAATCTAATGACTCACATATCACTCATATAGGAATAGGAACTGGTTCAAAACTTCTAAAAATTGGTGTTGTTGGAGGTGAAAGAGTAGCTAAATTGAATGAGTTAATCCGTTTATCAGAGCATGATTTAATACATGGCATGGCCGACATTTAAAAAATAAGATGAGTGAACAATCAGAGTTACCAGACATTAAGAAAAAAGTGATTTCGACAGGAATCAGAGTTGGAACCAATGTTAAAACAAAATTCATGCGTCAATTCATCAATCAAGCTAGCCCTGAAGGCTTGTACATGTTAGACATTGATCAAACACTTGCTAGAATCAAAACTGCTGCAAAATTCATTAATCATTTTGATATTAAAAAAGTGATTGTTTGTTCTGGAAGAGAATACGCAAACATGCCTATAGAGAAGTTTTGTGAATTGACAGGTTCAAGATTGATGTTAGGTCGATTCATGCCAGGAACACTAACTAATCCATCATTACCATTTTATACTGAACCGCAACTCATACTGGTTTCTGATCCAGAAGTTGATCTACAGGCAGTTATTGAGGCAACAAATGCAGGAATTCCAGTAATAGGTATTGCCAATACTGACAATCTTACATCAAACATTGACGTAATTATTCCAGCAAACAATAGAGGACGTAAGGCACTGGCTACGACATATTGGCTACTGGCAAGAGAGATTCTTGTTCAAAAAGAAGAAATGACTGAAAGTGGTGACATGAAATATGAAATAGATGACTTTGAAACAAAAATCAAAGAGACGGAAGAAGAAGAATCTCAGAAGCAGAATTATAGAAGTAGATCCTAAAATAACTATTTGACATCAAAAGCAAGCGCACCTGGAAAAATTATTCTTTTTGGAGAACACTTTGTTGTACATGGTACACGTGCCGTGGTTGGTGCAATCAATAAACGAGTCACAATAACATCAGAAAAAAATGACACTGCTGGAATAACCATTTCATCATCACTTGGAAAAGCAACAATCCCAATCACTGAACAAGTAGATACTGTTGAAAAAAAATTCCGGCCATTCTTCTTTATTGCTAAAGAAGTAATCAGTGATCATAATTTTAAGAATGGAATTAATATGAAAATTGAATCCAATTTACCAATTGGAGCTGGACTTGGTTCATCTTCTGCATGTTGTGTTGCAGCAGCTGCATCTGTAATCAATCTATTTACCAAACCTGATACCTCTGCGGTTCTGGATCTGGCAATAGATGCAGAACGTACGATATTCCCAAACACATCTGGTGCCGACTGTACAGTTTCCGCATTGGGTGGAATT
>CAZIHG010000085.1:0-2723 GCA_964539205.1 uncultured Candidatus Nitrosopelagicus sp. | reverse complement strand
GGATGCAGTGATTTAAAGATTGAACATAACAGATGTAAGGCAAATGGAATAATTGTAAAAGAAATGGATGAAATAACAATAGATGGTACTACTGGTGCTGTCTTTATTGGTAATGTGCCAACAGAAAAACCAAAGAAAACAAAAGACTTTGAAACAATTCTTGGTTTGGCTCAAAAAATAAAAAAATTAGGAATACGTGCAAATGCTGATACACCAAATGCTGCAAAACTTGCAAGAGAATACGGGGCAGAAGGAATTGGGTTATGTAGGACCGAAAGAATGATCAATGAAAAAGACAGAATTAAATTATTTGTAAAAATGATCAACGCAAAAGAGAGAGAAGATAAGCAAAAAAATTTAGAAAAACTACAAAAATTACAAAAATCTGATTTTATAGGAATTCTAAAAGCTATGGAAGGATACAAAGTCACAATCAGACTGTTAGATCCACCTCTACACGAATTTCTACCATCCTCAAAAAATAAGAAAGTTTTGGCTAGAGCTAAGGAGTTGGAGGAAGTTAACCCGATGATGGGACATCGTGGCGTCAGACTTGGGATTACAAGCCCAGAAATTTATGAAATGCAGATTAAAGCGGTCTTTGAGGCAACAGCAGAGCTTGTAAAGAAAAAGATCAATGCAAAACAACAAATCATGATACCACAAGTTAGCAGTGTTGCAGAACTCAACCACATCAAATCAATTTATGATAATGTAAAATCATATATGGAAAAAAAATACAGGATTAAATTCTAAATAAATTTTGGAACAATGTTGGAAGTTGTTCGTGCGTGTCTGACATCAGATGAACTAGCCGACACCGCAGAATTCTTCAGTTTTGGAACAAATGATTTGACACAGGGTGTGTTTAGCTTTAGTAGAGAAGATGTAGAAGGAAAATTCCTCGGTGATTACATGGATAAAGGTCTGGTAGAGATAAGCCCATTCCAATCTATTGATAAAAATGGTGTTGGAAATCTCATGAAAATTGGAATAAAGCGAGGTAGATCAGTACAAAAAAATCTAGAGATTGGAATCTGTGGTGAACATGGAGGGGATCCAAATTCAGTTAAGTTCTGCCATGCCGCAAATGTCACATATGTCAGTGCATCACCATACAGAATTCCCACTGCAATACTTGCTGCTGCACAAGCTGTAATTGAACAAAAGAAAAAATAATTTCGTTTATGTCTACTAATTCATTATTAAATTAAAAAGAAATGTATGTCCTGCAAATGGGGAGAGGCAGAACATACACCCCAAAGCCTTCGTTTTTAGCTGATTTGTGGTAGATCTACTAATATAAAATAACGATCTTGATCGCAAATTACTCTAGTCGAATAAATCATATGAAGAAAGTACTAAAGTGGTGTTATTGCCAAAGAGAATATGTTACCATCTATTGAAAGTATTAAGCAACAAAGACTAAAGATCAATATTACACAGAAAGCACTTGCTAAGGAGGTAGGAGTTAGTACATCTATGATAAATCAGATTGAGTCTGGACGAACACAGCCAAGCTATGAAACTGCAAAGAAAATATTTGAGGTGCTAACAAATAAAGAAAATCAATCATCCTATACAGCTGGGCAACTATGCAGTCCAACCATTGTAAACATAAAGCCATCTAGTACATTACATGATGCCATTAGAAAACTTCGTAAATTATCTATTAGTCAAATTCCGGTATTCGATGGAAAAAAGCCAATTGGTATAATTTCTGAATCAGGGATTGTAGGGCATTATGAAAACGGAAATATTGAGATTGCAAAAAAAATCAATGTTGAGAGTATAATGGAGCCAATTCCACCAATAATAGACTATAAGACACCTGCCAGCACTCTAGGTCCACTAATTAAATACTCAAAGTGTATTCTAGTGTCAAAAAATTCTAAAGTTTATGGAATTATTACTCAGTCTGATATTTTGAAAATTATGGAATAATTATTTTGGGTGTGAACAAAGCTCAGCTAGAACACCTTCTAATGATTTTGGATGAATGAAAGTAACTTTGGTACCGGCAGACCCAGGTCGAATTTTTCCTAAGAATTGCACACCACATCCTTCCATTCTTTCAACCTCTCCCTCAATGTTATCAGTTTCTAATGCCATATGATGTAATCCCTGACCCTTTTTATCCAAGAATTTTTTGATTGGGCTTTCATCGGTGGTTGGCTGCATCAATTCAATTCTTCCATTCTCCATAGGTAAAATTGCAACTTTAACTCCCTCTGATTCTACTGTCTCAAATTCTATTTCATCTATGCCTAATGCTTGCTGATAGATTTTAGCAGATGCCTCAACATCGTTTACTGCAATTGCTATATGATCAATCTTCATTTAGAATATCTCCTTTGGTCTGTATTCACCAAATACTTCACGTAATGTATTACTAATCTCTCCAGTTGTAGCATATGCCTTGACAGAATTTAGAATTAATGGCATTAAATTTTCATCTGTATCTGCTGCAGACTGCAATTTTGACAGTGCTTTGTCTGTCTTCCTATTGTTACGAGATTTACGTAGTATCTTTATTGCCTTTTCTTGCTTCCTACCTAGTGAGTCATCAATTCGTAATAATTTTTGCTTTGCCTCTACTTCATCTGCAAATTTATTGACTCCAACGAGAATTCTAGAATCATCGTCAACCTCTTTTTTGAGGCGATAAGCATTTTGCCTAATTTCAGCCTGAAAGAATCCTTTATCAATTGCCTTAAGTGAGC
>CAZIHG010000084.1:0-10870 GCA_964539205.1 uncultured Candidatus Nitrosopelagicus sp. | reverse complement strand
GCACCTTCAGGACTTCGACCAGATTTTAAAACTAATACTGGTTTTTTTATTGTATTTTTCTTAGTAATTTGTTTACAAACATTTAGGAATTCCTGCCCATCTCCCATATCTTCAAGATACATCACGATAACTTTTGTTTGTACATGATCTGCAAGAATTATAAGTATGTCGATTTCTGTCATGTCTGCCTTATTTCCCATACTGATAACTGCAGAGAATCCAATACCCTGTGCACTTGCATCCTCAACTAAAGCTGCACAAATTGCACCACTCTGGGAGACAAGTGCAATTTCGCCAGATTTTGGGGTTATCTTTAGGAAAGTAGAATTCATCATTGTTTGAGGTTCTAAATTCATTACGCCAAGACAATTTGGTCCAATAATTCGTAGATTGTATTTTTTTGAAATATCTTTTAGTTGCTGCTCAAGTTTTTTGCCTTCCTCATCTACCTCCTTAAATCCTGCAGTAATTACTATTGCACCTTGGATTTTCTTCTTACCACACTCTTCTAGTACGGTAGGAACTATGGTATTTTTTGTTATTACAACAGCTAAATCAATTTCTTCAGGAACATCCAAAACACTCTTGTATGCTTTTTGATCAAATACTGTATCTCTTGATGGACTTATAGGAAAAACGGTACCCTTGTATCCCTTCATTATATTTGAAGTAATAGCACGCCCAACACTTCCTTCCTTGTCAGAGGCACCAACCACTGCAATGGATTTTGGGGATAAAAAGACAGATTCAGTCATTGTGATAAACTTGCTCAACTAATTTTCTATAATTAAATTTATTCATAATTTACTAACTACCTAACATTTTTCCAGCTAAATTTTCATTTCTTGGTATCCAATTAATTGTCAGATCTGAAAAATTAGCAATTAGTGACCATGCATCACGAGCCAAAGAACGTAATTGTTCATTATTAATGGCAAAATCATGGTTTAACTGTGAAACTGTGTTTTTTGAATCACTGTAAATAATTATTTCATCATCAGAATTTTCATATTTTTTTAACGCAGATATTATTGCAAGATATTCAGCTTGATTATTTGTAATTCCAGGTTTTTTTTCAAAAAATGATTCACCAGTTTCTTTTACAAAAAAACCATATCCCGATTTTGCTCCACCTGAACCATCAACATAGATATTAGTTGCCATCTTTGAATAACATGATTATTTTTTTCATAAATTTAAGGTATCCAACAGTTTTCATGCATAAGAATATCTATGCCATAACCAAATCTAATTTATCATGGTTGAACCAGGCAAAGCTGTAAAGGACATTAACATTTCCAATGATTCTAGTTCCATTGAAATATTCAATGAGTTAAAAAAATCTGGTGGTTTTGAATCACGAAATATAGCAGACGGAGTTGATATCCTTGCAAACATGATTCAAGATGAAAAATGTCTAAAGTTTTTGTCGTTTATTGGTGCTATAATTTCAACAGGTTTTAGAGGAATTATACGTGACATGATTAAAAAAAAATGGTGTGATGTAGTAATCACAACCTGTGGTGCACTTGATCATGATATTGCAAGACATTTTTCTGAATACAAAGAAGGTTCATTCACTATGGATGACAAAGAACTTGCAGATCAGAAAATTCATCGATTAGGAAATGTACTTGTACCAATGGAAAGTTATGGTCCCTTAATTGAGGAAAAAGTCCAAGAGATCTTAGAACAAGCATATAATTCTGGTAAAAAAGAAATGTCTACTGCAGATATCAATAGAGAGTTGGGAAAAGCTATGGGTGAGGATTCATTTCTTTATTGGGCTTTCAAAAATGATATTTCTGTTATAGTACCAGGAATTATGGATGGCGCTGTAGGAAGTCAGGTATGGATGTTTGCACAAAAACATCCTGATTTTAAATTAAATCTGATTGATGATGCCAATTTTTTGTCTGGATTAATTTTCAAAGCAGAAAAGTCAGGAGCATTAATGCTTGGAGGGGGAGTTCCAAAACATCACACGTTATGGTGGAATCAATACCGTGAAGGACTAGATTATGCTGTTTACGTCACCACTGCACAAGAGTTTGATGGTAGTTTAAGTGGTGCATTAGTTAGAGAAGCAATCTCATGGGGAAAAGTAACGAAACATGCAAAGGAAACTACAATACATGCAGAAATTACTACAGTATTTCCATTTATGTATAAAGCACTTTTAGAAAAATTAGAAAAATAATTATCCAATAAAACATTAAAAATCAGTGTTTAATATTTTTCAGATATGGATCATCATCACTTTAAGGGTAAAGACATCCCACACATCAAACTAAATTCAAAAACTAATATCAAAGAATTAGTTGAAATCTATGCAAATTCCGGTTTTAATGCAAGACAATTAGGTGAAGCGGCAAAACTTTACGCAAAAATGATTCATGAAAATGCGACAATTTGCCTTACAGCAGCAGGGGCATTAACACCAGTTGGATTTGGTGGAATTATCAAAACCCTTCTTGAAAAAGGATTTGTCGACTGGATAGTCACTACTGGCGCAAATGTATATCATGAAGATCATTTTGCTTGGGGATTTCCAATCAAACAAGGACATTTTCAAGTAGACGATAATATTTTGTATGATAAAGAGATTGTACGTATACGAGATGTTTATGTAAAATTTTATGAAACACTCGAAATGGAAGATCAGATTATTCAGAAAATTTTCCGCGATAAAATTATTGATAAACCATTCACAACTGCTGAATTTTGTAACGTACTAGGAAACATTAGTAAGAAAAAAGCAAAATTCCCAGAAAAAAGTTTCGTTACAACCGCATACGATCTTGATGTTCCAGTTTATGTCTCAACACTGAAAGACTCATCATTGGCACTCAACCTAGCAGTTCATCGACTAAAAAATCAGACATATAATTTAGATTTTGTGCGGGAAATTATTGAGCAAGCTGCGATTGTTTATAATTCAAAAAAATCTGGAATATTAGAATTGGGTGGTGGCGTTCCAAAAAATACTGCACAACAAACTGGTCCTCTTTTAGATCAAATTCTTAGGAAGGAACATGGGGGGCAAGATTACATAATTCAGATCACGGATGCTCGACCAGACACCGGCGGATTATCCGGTGCTACATTACAAGAAGGAAAAAGTTGGGGTAAAGTACAAGATTCACATGAAGATCTAATTACTGTGTATGCTGATGCAACAATTGCATTTCCTATTCTAGCATTATATGCACTTAGTAATGAAAAACCAAGAAAACCAAAAAGACTTTATAAAAAATTAGACAAATATTATAAAACTCTTCAAAATTCTGCAATAGATATTCCTGACAAGTTTGCAAAACTACTAAAAAAATCAAAAATTGACTTGGACTAATCTTTGAATAACTTTGTTAACTTTATCGTGACATTCAATGTTATCATATAGATTACTGTGGAAATTAATTGAGAGATGATTGATGCTATATATGGTTCATAATTTAACAGTAGAAGATAATATTGTAAGCTCCATCGTACAATAGTATAAACAATCTCACCTATTCCCAATGAAGAAATAATTTTGATTAGATCTGATTTTAATAATGATTTATCTGTCTCCCCATTTTCTAAAATGTACTTTTTTCTGTTATCATAATAGAATAATCCTCCAAATACTGAGAAAAAAACTGCATAATCTACAATTAAGGTCAAAGTACTGTTAAGATAATCTTCTTGATTAGCAAAATAATCTGCAGCTACTGCAGAAATTGAAATTGATGCTGCAAATGCTATAAGTATATTTTTGTTAAGTTTTAGATACTCTCTGTATTTTTGTTTCATGTTTTTTTTCGATTAATGTGATTTATAGTCTTTCGAGGGAAAAACGATTAATTATAATTAATCAGAACAGATCATATGGATTCTGATGAAAAACGATTGAAGCAGGAAGACTGTAATGAAGATGAATTAGGTACTGGAGTACTTACTCTCACCACGAAGAGGATTGCTTTTGACAAAAGAAAAAGTAGAATTGCAGATTTTTCAACAAAAATGGGTGAAACCGTAATTGACGTTCCACTAAATGAGCTTCTAGATGTATGGAAGGAGGGTAGGTTTATCAAAAAAATTTGTATCAAAACAAAAACAAATGATGGTGAAAAAGTATACAAATTTGGTGTATTTGGAACTGGTGGATGGCTTGAAGATATCCAAGATGCAATTGAAGAACTAAAAGATCAATAACTCACATCTACAGTATCTAAACGCCAAGATTGTTTAACAAATGTATCTTCAATTTTTGAACCCTTTTTAACATTAGACTCTAATATACCAGTCCATGCAATTTGTGATCCACAATCACCAGCATAGTTAAGTGGAACCACAAAAAACTTTGCTTTTTGATTTCTGCAAATATTTTGTAACATTGCTGATAATCTTTTGTTTGCGGCAACTCCTCCAACTATCATTAATTCTTTTTTCTTTGTAAATGCTAATGCACGTTCAGTAGCTTCTGCAATCATTGCAAATGCAGTTTCTTGTAGTGAAAAACAAGCACCGTTAACGTCTTTTGAACTGGAGTTTTTTGCTGCAGAAAGTAATCCTGAAAATGATACATCGTTTCCTTTAACAGCATATGGTAGGTCAATGTATTTAGTAGATTTTTCCGCCAGTTCCTCTATTTGTTTTCCACATGGTGAAGCAAATCCCAATGAACGACCAAACTGATCTAATAATTGACCCAGTGTTATATCCAATGTTTCACCAAAAACTCTCCATCTCCCAGAGGAGAATGCAAGGATCATTGTATGTCCGCCAGAAACTAAAAGGACTAATGGATTTTTGGCACCGGTTAATAATTTTCCTAGTTCAATATGACCTATAGCATGATTTACTGGATAGATTGGAATGTTATAATATGATGCAAGTGATCTAGCAACTACAGCACCAACTCTTAGACAGGGACCAAGACCTGGGCCACCTGCATATGCAATTAAATCAAGATCATTAATTCGAATTTTGGCTTCATCTAAACATTGTGCAAGAACTTTTGGACTGTTCTCAATATGATGACGTGAAGCCTCTCTTGGATGAATTCCTTGACCCTCTGGTGGGGCATAAATTTTCCTAATGTCTGAAAGGATTTTACCTGATTTTCTCTTTTTTTGTATGATCGCACAAGAAAATGTGTGTGCAGTGCTCTCAATTCCTAAACAGTTCATATTAACCCCTACTCAATGTTGAGACTATCTTGACTATATCACCATTTTTTAATTGATGATCTGCGCCAATTCTCTGTTTTGTTTTGGCGTCGATAGCATGTAAAAATCCATTTGCTATATCTTGGTGTATTGTAAAAGCAAGATCCTTTGCAGTTGCAGAAGAATTTAGCAATCTAGCATCAGGTAAAATTTGACCATCCTTATTACAAAGTTTTGATTCATCTTCAACAGGATAAACAACTATCATATTCATTATATCAAAAATTATCATGTTAAGAATTTTTTGTATTCCAGTCACTCCAATTTTTGTTAAGACGTTTTTTGCAAGATGTAATGCATTGTTTTGTTGATCAGACAACTCTTGATTCATTTTTCCTTTAAAACTATCAGCACCTGGGACATATTCAATAATTCCTGCTTTAGTAGCTTTCTTCAATAAAAGCTCAGTCTCTGCACTAGATGGAATAACTTGGAAATTCTGAGATATTTTTTTAATAATTTCAAGATCGTCACATAAATCTGCCTTGTTAGCTGCAATCAATGTTGGCTTTGATAATTTTCTTAATGATTTTAAAAATTCCATTATCTCTGAATCTAACCATTCGGTAGGTTTTTTTGTTTTTAGTGACATTGATATGAGAACTTTATCAATATCTGATTCGTTTATTCCTAAACCAGTAAATCTGCGTGCTAACCCTTCAGAAATTTTTGTACGTTTTTGTTCAATTTCTTTTGTGAGTTTATGCCATTCTCTATCAAGAATTTGTTTGAACCAAAGATTAAATTCTTCCTCAACAAATTCTATGTCCTCTAGTGGGTTATGTGTACCGATGCTAACTGGTTGCCCTTGAATATCAGTAGATCCTGAAACATCTACTACATGTATTAAAGCGTCAGCTTGCATAGCATCGGATAAAAATTGATTACCAAGGCCCTTTCCTTCGCTTGCACCAGGAACTAATCCAGCAACATCAATCAATTTTACAGGAATAAAACGTGTCCCATCAATACATAAATTATTTCCACATCTACTATCAAGACTCTTACATGCACAATCAACTTGTACATAAGATACTCCTACATTTGGTTCAATTGTTGTGAAAGGAAAGTTTCCACATTGTACCAATGTTTCAGTTGCAGCTGAAAAAAAAGTTGACTTTCCAACATTTGCTTTTCCTAACAACCCAATTTGCATAATGTATCAACTGTGATTTGATCATATTAGTATTACAGAAATAATTTAATCAGGCTAAAAAATAACAAAGTCATGTCATTAGTAATTACAGGAAAT
Source organism: uncultured Candidatus Nitrosopelagicus sp. (assembly GCA_964539205.1). GTDB lineage: Archaea > Thermoproteota > Nitrososphaeria > Nitrososphaerales > Nitrosopumilaceae > Nitrosopelagicus. The sequence continues at coordinate 4,405 of CAZIHG010000084.1, read as the reverse complement.
CCAGGTGTAGGTAAACATACAATTGCAAATGAAATCATGAAAAATGAAGATTATGACCTGCTTGATATAAACAAGATTGCAATAGAATCTAATAATAAAGAAAAAGATGAGATTAGTTTTGAAGTAGATGTTGAAAATCTAAAGAAATACATGAAAAATTTACTTACATCAAAATCTCTAATTGTTGGGCATTTAGCACCATATGTCATTGAAAAATCAGATTTTAACGTGGCAATAATTCTTAGAAAAAATCCATACAAATTGGCAGAAATCTATCAAATAAGAAAATATTCAAACGAAAAGGCAAAGGAAAATCTTGGGAGTGAGATTCTGGGGATTATAGCACATGATACAATATCAAAATTTGGAGACGAGAAGACATTACAAATTGATAATACAAAATTAACGCCTCAAGAAACTATCAAAAAAATTCAACTCATGATCGAGAATGGAAATAACAGTGATGAAGTAGATTGGTTATCAGAGATAAAACAGAAAAATGATTTAGAGAAATTCTTTGATTACTAATTTAATATAATCCAGAAAAAGTATACTAAGAATTGTTTGAAATAAAGTATAGTGATTTAGCAGGAAGAATAGGAATACTTCATTCAAATCATGGAAAAATAGAAACACCCGCATTTGTTCCTGTGGTACATCCTGTAAGACAATCAATACCTCCAAAAAAGCTCAGAGATATGGGATTTGATCTAGTGATTACAAATGCATACATCACGATGAAACGTTTTGGTGATACTGCTCAAAGAAAAGGAATTCATGAAATAATTAATTATGATGGTGCAGTAATGACTGATTCTGGTGGCTATCAAGTATTAGAATATGGTGAAGTGGATGTAAAACCATCAGCAATGGCAAGGTTTGAGACAGATATAATGACTGATTTTGCTATTCCATTGGATAAACCTACTGGTTTTGGACTTGCAAAGAAACAAGCTGCAGAATATGTTGATCACACACTTAAGGTTTGTAAGAATACAATAAAGAAAAGAAAAAACAATGGTCAGATTTGGCTCGGTCCTATTCAAGGAGGAGAACACTTTGATCTGGTGAGAAAATGCACAAGATCACTAGTTAATATGAAATTTCCCATGCTTGCGTTAGGTAGTCCTGTTGAATTTATGGAAGCATATGAATACAAATTACTTGCACAGATGATTATTACTGCAAAAAAACAAATACCTAGCTCAATACCATTGCATCTATTTGGTGCAGGTCATCCACTCACAATTCCACTAGCAGTAGCACTTGGGTGTGATACATTTGATTCTGCATCATACATACTTTATGCAAAACATGATCGAATAATAACAGAAGACGGGACTAGGCGTTTGGATGAACTAGAGTATTTTCCGTTTGATTGTGAAATTTCACAAAAATTTACTCCAAAAGAATTACGTGAGTTAAAGAAGGATAAACGGACAGATATGATTGCATTACTTAATCTATATTCAATAAAATCTGAAGTAAATAAAGTAAAGCAAGCAATACGTGAAGGTAGATTATGGGAATACGTCATCAAAAAAGCACGTGCACACCCAAAACTCTTTGAAACTCTTCAGCTATTTGCAGAAAATTCTAAAACATTTATTGATACTACACCAAAATTCAAAGAAAAGGCAATTTTCCTATTTTCCCCCATTGATCAATTTCGACCAGAAATACTCAATTTCCACAAATACGTTCAAAATTTCAAATCAAAGAAAAAAATTGTTGTCATTACACGAGATACAAATCAAAAACCTGCATATGTCTCAAAGGAATATTATGATTTAAGAAGAAAATTCAAGGATCCTAGTTCTATTCAGTTTTGTAATTATAATCAGTTTCTAGGAATTATTCCTATTGAAATTGGAGATATCTTTCCAGCATCGCATTATGTAATGACAAGAAATGACTTTAATCCTAATGACTTTCCTGTGTTTAAGGAAACATGGCAAAAATTCTTTGCAAAGAACAAATTTGATACTGTATACATATCGAAAAATGATCCATTTTTACAATACTTTAAAAAACTAATCCCGAATGGTATTAAAAAAAAATCAATTCGATGAAGAATTTATCTATGATATGATTCAGCTAATTATATGAAGTATCTATTAGTGTCAATTTCTTTATCTGCTTTACTTCTATTTGGTCTGACTCAAATCGTATTTGCACAAGATTCAACCTTATCAGAAGAAAAAGATCTGAATGAAATATACTCAGTTTTAATTTCATTACTTAAAGAAGAAAGATTTCAAGAAGCATTACCTTATCTGGATAAAATTCTAGAAATTGATCCTAATAATGTGCCTATATTACTAAACAAAGGATCAGCGTTAATTGCACTTGATAAATCGAGTGAATCTATAACATACTTTGATAGATTATTAAAAATTGAACCTGAAAATATCAAAGGGTTAACAAGCAAGGCTGCAGCATTTGCAAATATCGGAGAACATCAAAAGGCGTTGGATCTATATGAAAAAATACTAACTATTGATAAGGATAATGAAAAAATAATAAATGCGAAAGCAAGGTTGATCAGCGTTACACCTACTGTTTCAACACATGGTGCAATAGGAGAGGATAATTTTGAATCAAAGTATGATATTCATCTAAGAGTAACTGTTAGAAATTCTCAAGGTGAACTAACATCTGTTGCGGAATCAAGCAGTGGTAGATATATACCTCTAAGTTTTACCGATGAAATTTTTGAAATATTTTTTAAAGAAAAAGAAATTATCGAAATTGACGGTGAAAAATATGAGAAGGGTGTCTTTTCAGAATATTATATTGCAGAAAGTGAAAGTATTGGGATTTACTCTTATGAAGTAACTATGAATGGTCATCAAATTGATGTCTTTGCGATTTTTCCTCCACGGGTAGGTATCGAACCCAGTGATGAAATTTATGCTGAATGGACAATCGTTAGGAAAGTTGTTTAGATTTTTTTGAAAAAAATAGTCCGATCCCTATAGCAACAAATACCATAATAGGAATTATTCTGTATACTTCTACATTATAGAAGTATGTTGCCATAACTACAACTGGACCTGCACTAATTGTTCCAAATATTAGAAATAGAATTGAATCAGCTTCTTTCAATCTATTTCTTGCCAGAATGAATAGAAAAATTGAAACTGGTAATAACATAATCAAAAGAAATAGATCGAATCTGAGTTGGAATGCAGTTGCTGCAAATCCAAGTATAAAATTAGATAAATTTATTTCAAAGACTTTTGGATAAAGTGTCTCTCCAGCATAAATAACAATAACTGCAACTGAGATGATAACGACGTATGATAATAAAATGGCAAGTTTTGTTCTTCTGCTAGTTTTTGAACGATATGTAGAAAATAACGTCATTATGAAAAATGGAGCTACATACGCCTTCGAAAATACCGCGAGAATATAGAAAATGGGAGAGAGTACCCATCCTTTCTTGAGTACATATAATGAGATGAGATAGAATAATACCCAGAAATTTTCATATACAGCAATTGTATCATACCTCAAGAAAATATTACATTGAAGTAAAACAACCATGGAAATAATTCCAGCAAAACGCTTTTGACAGAGCTGAGTAGTTAAAAGATACGTAAAAACAACAACCATAATACTTGAGATGAATGGCAAAAATTTGATATTCTGAAATATATCTAGTGAAGCGTCCAAAAGGAACATTCTGACATATCTATCGTTTTGTTCCTGGATGTATGGATTATCTGATTCTTCATATGGCCATAATTCTAATGCTGGTAATAATACAGATTCATAGTCATCCCATTGTAATTTTTCATCTAAGAATAGTTCTGGTGTTGAAAATCCAATATAAATTCCTAAAATAATGAAAAAAACTATGATAGTAGTTTTTTTAGAAATTTCAAATGAACTGATTTTTTCTATGGTATTTTGTAGTTGGGTTGGTAATTTTTGTTTGTAGTAAGCAAATCCAAAACCTAGTATTATGATGTTACTAAATATCAAAATAAAGGCTTGATGACCAAACTCGAATGTGTTTTTTATTGTGTCTGAATAATTTCCTACAAGAGAGGAAAACAATGCTGGAAAGACAATTGGGATGTAAATTAGAAATATGACTATGATGGTTGCAATGAAAATCGGTATCACAATTCTGTTTGATTGTAAGTCGGTTGACATTCAATAATTCACACAGTATCTTATTAATAAAATAAAGAAAAAAGATTTGAAAAACGTTGCTTATAGAGCAGCGTCTTCTGCCCAACCTTTAACGAATACACCGTTCTTGTGAAGTGGTACTGGTTGACCAGCAGTGTAATTCATTGGTCTCATCCAAAAGATGGATTTTGTTGGACAAACTCCAATACATGCACCGTCTGAGATGCATCTTTCTGGATAAAAGACAAATGCTTTACCTCTT
>CAZIHG010000083.1:0-7012 GCA_964539205.1 uncultured Candidatus Nitrosopelagicus sp. | reverse complement strand
AAGATTTTCTTTGGTTAAATCACGTATGGATATGATGTCTTTATTGAAAAATTCGTTCATCCTTTGAACATTTTATAGAGGCAGATATACAAACCATACTATGGAGCAATCGGACCTACTAGTCAGGCGTATTCGTGATGGAACTGTGATTGATCATATTAACGAAGGAAGGGGTCTCAAAGTGTTAGAGGCGTTAGGCATTGATGGTAGTAGTGGGAATGTGATTACGGTTGCACTCAATATGCCTAGTGGCAAATTGAATAAGAAAGATATGATAAAAGTCGAGGGAAAATTCTTAGAAGATGATGACACAAATAAGCTCGCAGTAATTGCACCTGCATCAACTGTTAACATTATCAAAGACTACAAATTGGTTGAAAAACGTCGAGTGGCACTTCCAAATGAGATTGATAGAATCTTTAGATGTTCCAATCCTGATTGCATATCAAACAGTACTGAAAGTATGGATTCGATAATGGATGTGATTGACAAAGAAAATCTTGTTATGAAATGTAGGTATTGTAGTAGAATACTTAATGTAAATGAGATAAAATATCAATAGATTATTTTTTCTTAGATTTTTTCTTTTCAGCTATAGGTTCTGCTTCTGATTTGTATTGATTCTCCGTAAACCTTCGGAATGAACCAAATGGTCGGAATCCGCGTCCATTTCCTTTGTAAAATTTGGAAAAGAATTCAACATAAATCAATCTAGAGCCCTGAATACCTGGTTCAAACACTCCAATGATAATATTGAACAGATGTCCTACAACTAGAATTATTGAACCAAGTGCAACAAGCGGCAGTCCAATGTTTAGTGATTTTAAGAAGATGTAATCAATTGTGTGAGCAAGTATAACAGATGCTAGCAAAATTCCAACAAGTCTTGTATACGAAAGTATATGGCTTACGATTGTAGCTAACTCCATTATTGCCATTGGGCCTTGCCCAAGAATCATTAATCCAACACCACCAAAGATTAATCCATAATATCCGTATGCAATTGGATTAACTTCAATTAGTTTTGCCCATGTCGGGTTGATAGCATCTCCACCTATGAGAGCTAATCCAAGAAGAACAACACCCCATCCAAACATTAACCAGCCAGCTTTTCCTATGGCTTCTTTCTTATCACCCTCTCGGATACACTGTATGATACCTATAATGAGACCAAATGAGACAAATCCAATTCCAACATATCCAGCCATTAACAAAAGTTTGCTAGCATCATGAATAGGATCGAGAAATGCTTGTGAAGGACGATTCAATACTTCGCCTGGTTCTGGAAGACCAGTAATACCAACAGTTGCTAGATAATCAAACAATTATCCTTTTAGATGGAATCCTTAATGCAAGTCAAAGATAAATCCTAAAACAATTCCAACTACACATCCAGGAATCATTGCTTTTGACAATTTTACCATCTGTCGTTTTTTCAATATATTCATTGCAAAACTACGCAACGGTTTAGGCATAATGTTGAAATTACGTTTTCCTTTCTCGACTCGTCTTATTACCCATAGACAAACCAAGAGAATTACTAGACAGTAACCGGTATCGCCAATCATCAATCCATAGAATACTGGAAAAACTAGTGCGAAAACCATTGTAGGATCAAATTCCTTACTTTGTGGTAAAGAGTAGAATCGTATGAATGCCTCAAACAGTTTGAATTTTCGAGGATTATTCATTAGGGTTGGTGCTTTCTCCTCCTCTTTTGTTTCTAATTCATAGATGGTTGTACCATTTGTGTTTTTTTTCAAAGTAGATTCAATCTGACCAATCTTTGATTTTGGAACCCATCCTTCCATTGCAAAGGCATCCTTAGTCACACCATTATTAGAAATTACTTCTAATTTTTTATTTTCAATTTGTAACTGTTCTTCGACCTCGACTAAAGTAGTAAAGTATTTTTCCGAAATTCCATTTAGTTCGTCATTGATTTGTTTAAGTCTTTGATTTTTGGTCTGTAATTTACTTTTTTGATCTTTTATAATTTCATCTGGTTTTCCTGTTAGATTTGGAACAGGTTCTATGTTTGCATCATGTGATTGAATGATGTTAGAAAACTCATCAGATGAAATTGTTGGAAAAACTACTAGTATTATGTGCGTCATTTCCTTTTCAGCTTTAGTATAAAGCATAATATCATTATGATGTGAATCTATAGTTTTTTTAAATTCATCAAATTTATCAGATGAAATTCTTCCAAAATATGATGAAGCTGATGAGAGTTGTAGAATTTTTAGATCTTCGGGAAAAAAGTTAAACTCTTCAACAAGTTTCAAATTATTCGAAGTCTCAGTTATTTCTGTTAATAGTGCCTCCTTTTCCTTCTCAAGCTTAGCAACATTTTCATCGATATCAATTGTACTTGCAGTCTTTAGCACTTCATCTACAGAATCAAATCTCTTTTTAGCAATTACTGGAATCCGTGGAAGCACAGTCAATAGTGCTTTTACACGCAATAATTCATCTGAAACTTGCCTAGTTAGTTCCTCATCACGTTCATTCTTTAAAATCGCTGAGACATCTTTGGATAATGGTTCTAGTTGTAGAACCTCCATATCATGCAAAACAGAAACTATGGTTTGTTGATTTTTTCTCAAGCCCATAATAGCTATTTTAGCCATTTTGACAGGCGTGAACAAATTATTCCACTCCTTTTAGTAAAATACCGATTATGTCTTGAGCGTTTTGTTGTGTAATTTGTGATGTGATATCTTTAGATTTTGCTTTAGCTTCTTCGATTGTCTTTTCTGTTTCAGCATTAGCTTTTGTTGTTGCCTCTTGTACACTGGAGTCAACTAATTTTTCGCCCTCATCTTTTGCATTTTTTATTGCAGTTTGTAATTCAGATTCTATCTGAATTATTTGATCCTCAATCTTACTGGCATGTGCATCAATTTCTTTTTGAGCATCTTCTTCTACTTGTTTAATTTTCTTCAAAGAACTAATGTATTGATCTTGTGACGCCGACATTTTATGCACCCAAAAACTCCTTACTTAGATATAATATAACAGCAATTGCAACAAAAATATTTCCCATCATAATTCCACGTTTGATATAATAGAACTTTTTTTGCTGTGGATTCTTAAAATCAATTTGCAATTATTTCGGCCTCCACATTTTCTTCTCTTTCACTCATCTTTCGTTTCACAGTCTTTAACATAGCAAATGTATCACGTTCCATCTCTTCAAGTCTGAATGTGATAAACTTAACAGCAGATTCCAATCGTGGAATAAACACATTTTCAATTGCGTTTGCTTTTCTTTTTGTTTTGTCAATTTCATAGAGTAATTTTCGTAGGGTTGTTTCTTTTTCTGCAACATCTAGGACAATTTTGTGCACTTCTTGGAATGCTTTCATTGCTTCACTAATAGACACAGGAATTTCTAATAAATAATCAGTAAGAGCCTCTTCCCTTCGTCCTCCTTCTAATCTTGGAATCTTTACTCCCATGACGTTTTTTGGAGTAATCAATAATTTTTTTAATTGTGGTATTTTCATTGCTTCATTTTCTAATCTCATTTCACCATCAATCATCTCTGCCATTCTTATGCTTTGATAACCTTTGACTAATTCTGCATTGAGTTCACCGCGTAATCTAGATGATGCTTTACTGATACTGAAGAATTCAAGAATCAGTGCTTGACGTTTTAATTTTAAAAGTTTGAGACCTTTTTTGGCAATTTTAATTCGTTTCTTTGTGCGTAAATATTCTAATCGGGTTGGACGGATATCAGCGTTACTTGGCAATTCAAATCACCTATTCAGACTTGGTCGTATCTCCGGTGTTAGACTTTTTTGCATATTTAGCAATAAATTCTGGTTTGATACGAGTGAGTTCTGTCTCTGAAAGACCTGCTAATAATTCCCAACCAATTGAAAGTGTTTCTTCGATGGAACGGTTTTCGTTAGGTCCTTGATGAACAAATCTTTTTTCAAAGTTGTTTGCAACACCAAGGAATTTTCTGTCAAGATCACTCAATGCACCCTCACCAACTATTGCAGCTAATGCTCTAGCATCTTTACCTTGTGCATATGCAGCATAAAGTTGATCTGCAAGTTGTCGGTGATCTTCTCTTGTTCTACCTTCACCAATACCTTGGTTCATTAGACGTGATAAACTTGTCAGAACGTCTACTGGTGGTTGTACATTTGCTCGATGGAGTTCTCTGTTCATGACAATCTGACCTTCAGTAATATAACCAGTAAGATCAGGAATTGGATGTGTGATATCATCAGCAGGCATTGTAAGAATTGGTAATTGTGTTACTGATCCTTTTCTTCCCTTAATTTTTCCTGCACGTTCATAGATTGAAGCTAGATCTGTATACAGATAACCAGGATAGCCTCTTCGTCCAGGAACTTCTTCACGTGCTGCAGAAATTTCTCTTAATGCTTCACAATAGTTTGTCATATCTGTTAGAATCACCAGTACATGTTGTTCACGTTCATATGCAAGATATTCTGCGGTGGTTAGTGCAAGTCTAGGAGTAAGTATACGTTCCATGGAAGGATCAGAAGATAAGTTGAGGAATAATGCAGTTCTTTCTAGTGAGCCACTTTCTTCGAATTGTTTAATGAAATAGTTTGATTCTTCACTTGTGATTCCAATTGCTGCAAATACAACAGAGAAATTTTCTTCTGTACCAAGAACTTGTGCCTGTCTTGCAATCTGTGATGCAAGTTGGTTGTGTGGTAGACCAGAAGCTGAGAATATTGGTAGTTTCTGACCTCTTACGAGAGTGTTCATACCATCAATATTTGACATTCCTGTCTGAATGAATTCAGCTGGCTCTTCTCGAGAATATGGGTTAATACCTGAACCTACTAGGTCAAATTTTTCTTTTGATACAATCTTTGGGCCATTATCTCTTGGATTTCCTAACCCATCAAATACTCGTCCAAGCATCTCATCAGAAACTGCCAGTGTTGCAGTTTCACCAAGAAATGTGGTAGAAGTTCCAGAAGTGTTAATACCTAAAGTTTGACCGAAAACTTGGACAATTGCAAGACCTTGACTTGTATCTAGAACTTGTCCTTGACGTCTTTCGCCATTTTCTAAGTTTATCTCAACCATTTCACCGTAAGATGCGTTGTCAACTCCCTTGACAAAGATTAATGGCCCTGCAACTTTGTCTAGTGATTTGAATGATACGTTTGACATTAGTTAGAACTCTCCTTTGCAAGTGAATCAAATTCTTGTTTCATTTTGCTATTAATGTCGTTTAGTAGATTATCTAATTCTTCTTCCTTTGTCCATTTCATTTTAGGTATCATTCCTCTTGATTCAAGTGCACCAACTTTAGCAGATGTGGAACCTTTCTTAATTACATCAGCTTCTTTCTTTCCAAATTCTAAAATTGTAGATAACATCTTATGTTGTTTTTGTATTGATGTGTAAGTGTCAACTTCATCAAATGCACTCTGTTGTAGATAATCCTCACGGATTGAACGTGCTGTATCCAGGATTCCTTTTTCTGGTTCTGGTAAAGCATCATATCCTACAAGTTGTACGATCTCTTGCAATTCAGATTCTTTCTGTAAAATTTCTAATGCTTCTTTTCTTAAATCAATCCAATCTTTGGAAACGTTAGTTTTGTACCAATCAGCCATGTCATCCATGTATAAGGAATAACTTGTCAACCAGTTGATTGATGGGAAATGTCTTCTGTTTGCTAAGCTAGCATCAAGACCCCAGAATACACGAGTAACTCTAAGTGTGTTTTGTGATACTGGTTCTGAAAAGTCACCGCCTGGTGGTGAAACTGCACCTACTAATGATAATGAACCTTGTCGCTCTTCAGGAGAAACAACAATACTTCTTCCTCCTCTTTCATAGAACTCTGCTAATCTTCTTCCAAGATATGCCGGATATCCTTCCTCACCAGGCATTTCTTCTAATCTTCCTGAAATCTCTCTTAATGCTTCAGCCCATCTTGAGGTACTGTCAGCCATCAACGCAACACCATATCCCATGTCACGATAATATTCGCCCATTGTAATTCCAGTATAGATACTTGCTTCACGTGCTGCTACTGGCATATTTGATGTATTAGCAACAAGAATTGTTCGTTCCATTAAAGGACGTTTGGATTTTGGATCTTCTAGTTCAGGAAATGATGATAATACATCACACATTTCATTTCCTCTTTCTCCGCAACCAATATAGACAATTATTTCACTGTCTGCCCATTTTGCCAACTGTTGTTGTGTTACTGTCTTTCCACTTCCAAAAGGTCCTGGAATTGCAGCTGAACCGCCTTTAGCAACAGGGAAAAATGTGTCTAGTACTCTTTGACCTGTAAGTAATGGTTGATCAGGAGCAAGTTTTCTTAGAACTGGTCTTGGTGTTCTCACCGTCCACCAGCTTGATAGACCAATGTCAGTAGTATTACCATTTTTTACTGTTGCAATATTGTCGTTTACAGTAAATTGTCCTTCAGAAATATCACCAAGTGTGCCAGAAACGTTGTATGGTATCATAATCTTATGTTTAATTAGTGGTGTCTCTTGGACTTCACCAATTATTTCACCTGGAGAAACTTGATCACCGTTTTTCTTTACTGGAACGAAATCCCACTTTTTCTTTTGATCAAGTGCAGGAACTACTGTTCCTCTACCGATAAAGTCACCACTGTTTGCAGCTAGAACATCCAATGGTCTTTGAATTCCATCATAAATCGATTTTAAGAGACCAGGACCAAGTTGCATGGAAAGTGGTCTTTTTGTGTTAATGACTTTCTCGCCTGGCTTTAAGCCAGTTGTGTCTTCGTAAACCTGAATTTGTGCAGAATTTCCTTCTAGACGGATTATTTCGCCGACAAGACCCATTTCTCCAATACGTACAACATCAAACATTTGTGCGCCTTCAAGGTCTTTAGCAACAGCAACAGGACCCGAAATTCTCGCAACAGTAGCTTCTACCATATCAATTAACCTCTATACTAATTCCCAGAACTCGTTTTGCCAATGCAGCAATTGATTCTTCGTTCTCTTCAGTT
>CAZIHG010000082.1:0-6890 GCA_964539205.1 uncultured Candidatus Nitrosopelagicus sp. | reverse complement strand
CTGTAATCTCAAAGGGTGATATTATATCAATAGAATCTATTAGAGGCAAGATAATAGAGCGTGATCAAAAACCTCCATCCGAATTATTCTCATGCCCACACTGTGGACACGTGACACCATATGAGGTAGTGCATAATACGCACATGAAAATTCATTATTTTTAATTAAAAAAGCCAGTGGCGAGATTTGGACTCGCGACCTTTCGCTTACAAGGCGAATGCTCTAGCCAGGCTGAGCTACACTGGCGCCATATTTTTCCCAATTTTGTCGGTTTAAAATGTTGATAAAAATACGATTTAATAACTCCAAAAATCTGAGACGATTAATGAAAATCAAATACATAGAGCCAAAGAAGCTAAAAGTCCTTATCGCAGTATGCTTTGGAATAGGACTTTGGGGCATAGTTTTTGGTCTATGGTTGGGTCAGTTCGAGGCATCTCTGAATTATTTCATGATAACAGTTCTTGGAGTCATTAATCTATTTCTTGGAGCGTTATTTGCATATCTCCTGATGACGCAGGTACGTAAGGTTGATCCAAGAAAAGACTCAAAGTACAAACGAAAAAAATAGCATACACACTATGAGTATGTTTGTAGCAAAATGCATTGCATAAGAATGCTGAACGCCTTTTTTATCATATACATACTTGAAAACAAATCCAATTGGAATTAGAACCAGTGCCATGTGCACCTTGATTCCCATGGCTATGTGGATCAGTGCCCAGACTATTACCATCTTCTTTGACTTTCTGAAATAACGCTCCTCAAAATAGTTGATATGTAAAAACATGTATAGCAGCAACGGCATGAATGGTAGAATTCCCCACATACCTTCTTCGGCAAATGGTCCAAACGCAATGTTGTACCCAAGCCAACTCCAGTTCAATATTGGAATCTCATCTACATACGGGAAAACAAACAAGACGTATGCAAAAAGAATTCCAAATGATATTGGAGCATATTTTATAGAATTCCTTCCAATCTTGAGATTACGAATACGTTTTTTTGTATCTCTAATCAAAAGTAGGCTAGCGCCAACAGTTAGTATGTAATAACCTACAATAAAATAATCTGATTCAAAAAATGATGTTTCCATTAATCATTTGGAATAACACCGCATAAATAATCTATCACCGTTATCTAAGTATGGTGTTAAATGAAGGAGACATTGCTAAGGACTTTGTACTTTCAGCACATGACGGAAAATCAATACAATTAGCCTCCTACAAAAATCAAAAAAATGCAGTTCTATGTTTCTATCCAAAAAATCACCTGTTTGGTTGCCCATCAAAAAAGGTTTTTCACATGGCAGAAAGCGTAATTTCTGTATATCCTGAAATAGAATCTACAAACACAGTATTGTTTGCGATATCTATCGATAGTGTAGAATCTCAGGCAAAATTTGTAGAGGAATATAGTATTCCATACGTCCATCTAAGTGACACTGAAAAAAATACTTGTAAGCAATATGCTGGTCTGAATATTGCTGGTCTTGGAAAACGCTCAACATTCATAATCGATAAAGAAGGATTAATCCGAAAAATCTTTCGTGACATTGATGTCAAGTCACATGGGCAGCAAATTTTGGATTTCCTTAAACAACTCTAACTATAAATAATTCAGTTAGAACGTCTCATCAATGCTTGATCTAGTTGCGAATGAAGTTTTTCTCACTAAAGGGATTGGTGTGCATGAAGACAAACTTACAAGTTTTGAATTTGCGTTAAGAGATGCTGGGATTTCTGGAACTAACATAGTCCTGATATCTAGTATATTTCCACCAGAAGCAAAATTAATTCCAAGAAAAGAGGGTCTAAAGAAAATTAAACCTGGGCAAATTCTTTTTACAATATATTCAAAAAATCAAACTAACGAACCACATAGGTTAATCTCTGCATCTGTTGGATTGGCAATACCTAAAGATAGAAAGAAGTATGGTTATCTTTCAGAGTATGATGCATTTGGGCAGAATGAAAAAGAATCAGGTGACTATGCTGAGGACATAGCAGCACAAATGCTCGCATCATCACTTGGTATTCCGTTTGATATTGACAAAAGCTGGGATGAGAAAAGACAGCAATGGACAATTTCTGGTAAAATATACAAATCACAGAATATTACACAGACTGCAAAAGGCAAAAATGGCAAGTGGACAACTGTTTTTTCAGCTGCAGTTTTAATACTTTAGCGATTACGCTTGTATCCTTTTAGATAAAATACTGCCGCACCAACTGCCGCAATTGCAATTGCAATTAATATTGCATATTGCTCTACTCCAGAATCTTCCATACCGACTTTAATATCATCTGTTGAAATTGAATCGTTTTCAGTTTGAATTAGCATATCAGATGAATCTATTTCCATTACAAGTTCATTTGCAGTCACACTGTTTAATGTACCAAAAAGATATCGCGCATCTATGTGGTCATGGGATGTTGAAGTAAAAAACCAGCCATTCTCAGAAATATCTTCAACAGTATCTAGTTTTTCTATAATGTTAGTATTAACCAAATTAACTTTTGATGGGTACTCGGGCAGAATAATAACTTGTACAACTGAATTTAGCGGCACAAAATTATCATCAAAATGTTTTGAGCGTTCCAATTTATCGATACCAAGCCCCATTAGCGGGCTTATTTTTGAAATATCAAATCCAGTGACTGAAAACTGATATTCTAACATGGCACCTCCATCTTCTGTTTCTACCCATCCTAATCCACCTCGTTCTTGATGTGTGACTTTAAACAGCATGATTGGTGTGGTATCATGTGCATTAATGCCTACGGTTATGATGGAATCTGGTTTATTTGCCAATTCTTTTGCAACATCATAAAATCCACCTGATTCCCGTAATTGTTGATTAATTAATTGTTCAGATAGTTTTGTAAAAGTAGTAGCACTTTCTTCTCGTGGTAAGGTAAATACAGCTGAAACCGTTCTTGTAGTAGTCAAGTCGTCCCCAATTGGAGATGCACTTCCATCATCCATATGCATGAAAATAGAATGGAATTCTGCGTTAACACCAAATTCATTATTAATATCAGTGATTAATTCATCAGCAATTTTTTGCCCATTTTCGTGGATTGCATTAATTCCAAGATCACCTTTTAACAGATTAAGATCGAAACCTATCATGATGCACTGTTCATCTAATTCCACACCTAATACACACTCTTCCATGTTTGTAAAGAATACAAAACGAATTTCCTGATGAGACATTATTTTTGCTATAAATTCATCTGAAAATTGTATTTCATTATTGTTAATCGTTTCAAATGCTACTGATGACTGAATAGATTTAGTAAACTTTTGATCATAAACTACTGATATACTTTCTAACCATGTTGCTTTTTTGAGTTCTTGTCCAAATGCGAATGGCGTAAATACAATTGTACTAAGGATTATTCCTAGTAAAAAAACTGATTTCAGCACAGTCTTTGGGTTTTGATTGAAATTATTAATTTTACTATTAACATTTAAATCAGAATCTAATTCAGAAAATTTGACATCGATTCAAACCGTTGGGGAACAAGCTGGCAGTCAGATGGCTCTGGCTGTCAGCCCCATTATTATCTATAATTTTGAGAGTGTGTTTACCTGCTCGTTGATATATTCAAATCCAGCCTGCCAGAATTTTGTCTTTGATATGTCAAAACCGTGTTCTTTGAGTAAAACTTCTGGTTTCTTTGATCCACCTGCTGCAAGAATGTCTATGTATGTTGAAACAAAATCATCACCTTCCTTTTTGTAAGTTTGAAAAAGTGATAACGAGAGAAGATTACCAAATGAGTATGAATAGCAGTAAAATGGGCTGTGATAAAAATGTGGAATGTAACTCCATTCTGAACCAAAGTCATCCGAAATGTCAATTGAATTTCCAAATTGTGTTTTAAGATTTGTAAGATACGTCTTTGATATTTCATCAACTGTTGTAGAATTTGCAATTTGTTTATGAGCATCCATCTCAAATATAGTGAAAAATGATTGGCGACAAATTGTTGCATAAAAGTCGTCAATCTTTTCAGCAAGCATTGATTTTTTTTCATCATCACTGATCTTCTCTGAGATGTTATCATACAGTAAAAGTTCAGAGTATGTGGAAGCAGTCTCTGCAAGTGGTAATGACGCATCGGAAACCAGGATTGATTTGTTTGATGCTGCTACACTATGCACTGCATGACCGATTTCATGTGCAAGTGTGAATACATCTCTTGATTTACCTGTATAATTAATGAGAACAAACGGTGTGATGTATGGTAATGGTGTACTACAAAAAGCACCATCACGCTTACCTGGTCTAATAGAATGATCTACATGATTTTCATTGAATACTTTTGCCGCAAATCCTGATATTTTTGGACTGAATTTAGCAAGTGAGTCTAATACAAGTTTAATTGCGTTATCATAAGAGTAGTTCCTTTCTTTTGCTTTACTTTTTGTTGGTGCATATAGGTCATATCTTCTAAGTTTTTTCATCCCAACCATATTTGCTTTCTTTAAAAAATATTTTTGGAATACAGGAGCATTTTTTTTACAAACTTGTAACAATGACTCTACGGTTTTATCATCAATATCATTACCAATGTTTTGTATCGATATTGGGGATGAAAATTTTCTCATTCCAATTCCTTCATTTCTCCAGTTCAGAACTATATTTTGGTAAATTTCGCCTACAACACCTTTGTTTTGCTGATATTTTGATAGCAATGCCTTGTAAGCAGTTTCTCTCGTTTTTGCATTCTTACTCCTGACATATGTGGTAAGTTCCTCACGTCCCATTGTTTTTTTCTTGCCGTTAATCTTGATTGTGTATGTAAATGCATTTGTTATCTTATCATACAGTTTGACTAGTGCAGATACGCCAGTGACATCTAATGTATTGATTATTTTTTCTTCTGGCTCAGTAAGTGCATATTTTGACATAAGCCGCTTATATCTTAGATAATCTGAAAGTTCACCAGCAGATTTGATTAGGCGATTTGCATTTTTATCGTCTATCTGTTTCTTCCACCAAAGATCAAAAAACAGGATTTGGTTTTCAATCTTCGAACCAAACTGCGATATTTTTGTCAGCAGTGCAGTTGCCTCATCCGACTGTGTGTCCTCTGAATATTTTAGTGATGCATAGCCACCTATGTAACTTGATTTCTCAGTAATTTTTTCAATCTCGCGTAACATCTTGAGAAACTTTGGTGTTGAGATTGATGGTTTTAGCATGTTTTTCTGCTTTTCAAACTGTGTTGCATATCTTTCAATCTCCTTGATCCTTTTATCAAAGACTTGTTTTGATGGATTTTTTACCAAGTCATCTAAATTCCATTTACCATTTTTGTTTTTCATTTTAAATCCTAATAGTAATCCTTGTGAACATAACACCATCGCCATGATTTTGTTGGCAGTGCGACCATTACTGGATGTCCAGTTTCCTCATGATGTTTAGTTGCATGTCTACCAATAGATGAGTCACAGCATCCTACATGACCACATGTAAGACACATTCTAATTGCAACCCATGGCGTTTTTTCTTTCTCACATTCTTCACAGCCTGTTGTTTTAGGTGACATGCCTTCTTTGGCATCAGTAAAGTGCTCACAATCATTACCCATACTAGTAGTTTGGATTATGAGTTAGTATATCTTTTGAAATCTGTCTAACGCCTAAATAATGTAAATCTAAACTAAATTTGGATCCGTCGTCTAGCTTGGTTTGGATACCGCACTCACACTGCGGGGGGCAAGGGTTCAAATCCCTTCGGATCCATAGACTTTTTGAATTATTTTTCGGATCCAGTTATTTACTAGAATACCAATTCTATTTGTGATAATCATTCTTCTTTCCATTCTAGCAGTTGCAATGATTGGACTGATGGTTCCAAGTGCATTTACACAAACCTCAGATTACACTATTACAATTATCGGCACTGAAGGATGTGAAGTAACATGGGGATGTTTTGAACCATACGCATTATGGGTTCCAATAGGATCAACTGTAGAGTTCTACAATCCAACTGATTCTATGTATATGGTCAATGGATATGCAGGATCTGAATTAGGAGGATTCAATCTAGAATTACAACCAGGAGAAACAAAAGCAATACCATTTGCTTTTACTGAAGATGGGCGAGTAGTAAATTACACTGATAATATTCATCCATGGATGTATGGAGAAATTATAGTAGGAGAAAGTGACTATGTTCCAGCTGATTGGTCAACAAGACCAAATGTCACTACAGAATTGAGTTTAAGTGAAGTAACATCTTCAAAATCAGACCCAATAACGGTTCCCATTTCTAAAGAAATTTTTGAAAGAAAAAGAACTGATACAATTTCATCTATTCTATTTGCTCCTGGATTTTCATATCACTTTTCGTTAGATAGAGATTTCACAAATGAGTTAGGATTAACTGAATCATATTATCAATTATACCAAATAATTGATGACAGAACTACCAAGCGAATTGGAGATTTAAGATTTTATATGGGTTCATCTGAATGGTGGGATTATAATGCATCACTTCAAGAGGATGATACTTCCGGTTTCAATAATATATTCAAGGTTAAATTCTTCTTAATGCACAAGGGTGATTCTGAGACTGCACAACAGATATCTAATAATCTGATTTCTGCATTGAGTATTCTTGTCCCTGAATGGTCTGATGAGATTGGTAGTGCATCTGGCACTTGGCTAATAGATTCGCTAAACTACTCAGAACGCAACGATCAGAGCAAGCGTGAAAATAGTATAATGACTCAAAACAAGGAAATTAAAATTCTACATGATGATTTGGATTACGGCTCAATTACGCTCATTGTAACTGAAAATGCAGATACAATTGACATTCCAAGTGTTTCAACTGACACTGAAATACTTGATCAGTTGCTTGTAGAACA
>CAZIHG010000081.1:0-1802 GCA_964539205.1 uncultured Candidatus Nitrosopelagicus sp. | reverse complement strand
GATGAAACTTTTTCCTTTTTTGCGATTTCTAAAACTTTGTGTGCAATCAATGGACGTGCAAGTGCAGTTGCTAGACAATATTTTTTTTGGTATAATGCGTTTGCTTTGATTGCAGGATAAATAAAATTAGTAACGAATTCTTTTTTTGCATCAATATTGTAATGCTTTATTACTCCTAGTTTTTTTGCTTTTTTTGCAATTTTATTTTGGTTGTCACCTTGTCCAACATCAACTGTAACTGTAATAACATCCATGTCATGTATTTCTTGCATGTACTTTACAACAACTGAAGTATCAAGACCCCCAGAGAACGCAAGTATCGATTTTTGTTTTTTCAAGCAACTGTCTGAATCCAGTTTATCATTTATCTTTTATGTTCACAACTATTCCGAAGGTTAGATTGATTTTTTTGATGTGAGTAAAATCAGTAGGCAAAGCTAAAATTCGATCACTATTTAACTTTCAGATATAACGCTGTTTTATGAAAATTTCATACCTAATTGGAATAGGAGTAGTAGCTATAGCAATTGCTGTAATCTCGAGTTTGACTCAATCATATGTTGATACATCAGAAGAAAAAATTCGAATTGCATTTTTTCCAAGTATTGTACATGCAGTACCAATTGTTGGTATGGAAAATGAATTTTTCAAAGAAAATTTAGATGAGCAAATTGAAATTGATGTAAAAGTTTTTGATAGTGGTCCACAGGTGATAGAATCCTTGTTTTCAAATTCAATTGATATTGCATATGTTGGACCGGGTCCAGTGATTAATGGTTATTTAAAATCTGATGGTAATGCACTAAAAATTTTAGCAGGAGCTGCAGATGGAGGAGCAAGTTTAGTTGCACAGAGGGACTCTGGTTTAGATTCAATTGCAAATTTTGATGGAAAGAGAATTGCAGCTCCACAAATTAGTAACACACAAGATGTTTCATTAAGGCATTATTTATCATCGAACGGATTAAAACCAGTTGAAACAGGCGGAACAGTTTATGTTCTAAATATTTCAAATCCTGATATATACACATTATTTGCAAAAGGTGATATTGATGGTGCATGGGTTCCAGAACCTTGGGCTACAATGCTTGTTCAAGAACTTGATGGAATTAGAATATTTAATGAAAGTCAATTTTGGCCTGATGAAGAATTTTCATCTGTATTGTTGATTGCCAGAACAGACTTTGTTGAAAGTAACCCAATAGTAATACAAAATTGGATTGAATCTAATGAAAAAACAGTTCAATGGATAAATAATAATCCTGAGCAAACAAAAAAAATCTATAGTGAGTTTTTGACAGGTTATATGGGTAAAACATTACCAGATGAAATAATTAGTGAGTCATTTTCGAATCTAATTATTACATCTGACCCGTTGAGAAAATCAGTTTACACTTTTGCTGAACGAGCTGATTCATTAGGATACCTTGGACGTGAAGGATATGATATTAATGAAATTTTTTATGAGTATGACAATTCGATAATACCATCGGAGAAAAATCAAAATGGGTAAACTAGAAGCTAAAAACGTTGAAAAATTTTTCCAACATGATGGAAAACCACTAAAAGCACTGGGAGGCGTAAATCTTACTGTAAATGATGGTGAGTTTGTATGTATTGTTGGTCCATCTGGATGTGGTAAATCTACTTTTCTTAGAATACTAGCAGGATTGGAAAAACCTGATGGAGGAGAAATCATGCTTGATGGGAAAAAACTTGATGATACTGGTCCTGAGCGCATAATGGTCTTCCAAGAAGGCGCATTGTTTCCTTGGCTCACAGTAAGAGATAATGTAGAATAT
>CAZIHG010000080.1:0-5092 GCA_964539205.1 uncultured Candidatus Nitrosopelagicus sp. | reverse complement strand
TGGTTTAGCTTTTGCTCTCTTTGGTTTAGCTTTTGCTCTCTTTGGTTTAGCTTTTGCTCTCTTTGGTTTAGCTTTTGCTATCTTTTTTATCACTTCAGATAATTCAGATGTCACCTTAGTTAACCTATTTTTAATTGAATTCTCACGATTCCTACTAGACGTAAATTTTTTGGCAGTTTTTTCAAATTTATTTTCGCTTGTTTTTACTAAATTGACTAACATAGGTTTTGTTTCTAAATTCTTTTTAACAGAATTTGAAATTTTGGATTTTGAACTGTTAATTTCATCAATAATAAGAATTAATTTTTTCTCTGTTGGAGTTCGTTGTTTGATTTCGCTTTTTATATCATCAATAACATCGTTTATGATACTAATTCGTGATAGAAGATTTTGTTTTTCATCATCTGATGTTGAGAAATTAATCTCATTTTCTAACTGTTGTTTATTTTCAATTTCTAAATCAAGGCGTTCTTGAGCTGCTTTTTTTAATCTTTGAATACTTTCAAGCTGAGATACTTTTTGGTTAAGTACTTGTGCAATATCTTCAATCTGTTGACGTGATGTAGATACCCTTCTCTGTAACGAATTTAATGATGATGAATATTTTCTGGAAACTGCTTTTGCCTTTTGAAATTCTCTCTGACTGGAACGCCTGATTTTACTAATTTCTTGCTTCTGTGCTGCAAGTTTTTTTGCTGTTGACGCTAGTGATACCATAAAAAATTCACGATTTTTCCTTGATTAAATTGATGTGAATGTTAGGTTTTGACTCTTCTGTAAAGATTTTTGACCAATTTTTGTAAAAATATTATTTAGGCTATTGAGAAATCATAATATGGATTTTCATCCCTCAATGATCCCTATTGCAAAAACTTTTGAATTAAAAGATGAGAAAGATGCAGCAGATGCAGCATATGAAATGGTTAACACTGGTTTCACTAATGAGGATAAAGGTTTCAAGGTTCTAATGCCAAAAGATAATGAGAAAAAAGCTAAGCGAATTGGATACACCATTACCACTACGGTTACTTTTGCTTTACGACAAACTGACCAAGATCGGAATATAAAATATTGGACATATCATGAAGATGATAAAAATTATGCCATAGTTTTTGTAAACCAAAAAATTTTGGAAAAATTAGGTTTTAGCTGAATTAAAAATTTGATGCAATTTCAGTTTATTAGATACTATACCTGCAAGAAATATTCCTAATACTGTTCCACCGATAACATCTAAAGGATAGTGCTGTAAAACGTAAACTCTACTGAAACAGATCAAAATTGGATATAGCCAAATTAAATTGGCTCCACGTGGAAACCTATCAGATAAAACATAGACAAGAACAAATGCGAACATGGCAGCCCTAGCTGCATGACCAGATGGAAAACCCGCAGTCCAACTTTTTCCTTCACAGAACAATGAAAAACTATCAGGCTCTATTTTTATTGGTAATTCACTACCTTCCCATTCTAAGAATGGTCTATCACGATCAACACCGCATTTGATATATCCAGTTAGTATTGTTGAAATAACTAATAAAATCAACAATGTCATACCAATTCTTCTTGTTTTTCTTATGATGAGTAAAATAATACTAAATGGTAATAGTACAAAGACGTTCCCAGATTCTGTAATCAACCAGACACCCAGATCAGTTATAGGATTTCCAGAAGCATTCTGTACTGATTCCATAAACTGTTTTTCAGATTCAAATGTCACATGAGAAAGTGCAACTGTAGTTAATGCCAAAAATAGTATTAGAAGTAAAACAAACGGTCTTGAACGAATTCCGAATAGCATATTTTGCAATTAATATCTCAATTGTTTTTGAACATAGTATTATAATATCTGAACTATTAATCCGTGAGTGCTCTATTAATTAAAATTTGATCGGATAAACGAATTTTAACTGGCTTAGAAAAGACAGAGTGTGAAGATTAGAACAATAGATGATTTTGATATTAAAGGTAAAACTGTTCTATTAAGAGTTGATATGAATGTACCAATCGATCCTAAAACAAAAGAAATTACTGGAAACAAAAGAATTGAAGATGTTGCTATGACCGTAAAAGCGCTTGATGGTGCAAAAATTGTAATTATATCACATCAAGGTAGAGTTGGTAGAGATGATTTTGTTGGTATGGAAAATCATGCGAAAGAATTAGAAAAATTCTGTGATAAAAAAATAAAATATGTTTCTGATATAATTGGTACACATGCGCAAAATGAAATTAAAAATATGAGTGATGATGAGATTATCCTTTTGGATAACCTAAGAATGTGTGCAGAAGAAAATTATGAATTCACATTAAAGGAAAGTGCAAAAACGATAATGGTTCAAAGATTAAAAGATTTGTTTGATTTATTTGTCCTTGATTCATTTCCTAGTGCACATAGAACACACCCATCACTTGTAGGATTTGCCCAAGTACTTCCAACATGTGCAGGAAAATTAGTTGAAACAGAGGTAAAACAGTTAGAGAATATTCTTACTGTTGCAAAATCACCATTTGTTATAATATTGGGTGGTTCTAAAGTTGATGACCGACTAAAGGCACTAAAAATGCTCATTGAGAAAGAGAGAGCAGATCATGTTTTATTAACAGGTCTCATTGCAAATGTATTTCTTCGTGCACAAGGCAGAATTAAGTTTCCATTGAACATCAAAAACGAGGATAGATTAGTCTCAGAAGCACACACGCTTATTGGTGAATACCCAGATGTATTTTCAACTCCAGTTGATATTGCAGTAAATAAAGATGAAAAACGTTTAGAGATCGATGTTCGTGATCTAAACAAAGATGATCAAATTCTTGACGTTGGTCCAAAAACCGTAGAATATTATTCAAAAATGATTTCAGGTGCTGGAACTGTATTCATTAGTGGACCAGCTGGTTTTTTTGAGAAAGAAAACTTCCAATACGGAACAAAATCATTGTTAGAATCTGTATCAAATTCAATGGCAACATCAATTGTAAGTGGTGGACATCTTACTTTTGCATTAAAAAAATATGATTTAGCTGACAAAGTGAATCATATTAGTACTGCAGGTGGTGCATTAGTTAGATACCTTACAGGTCAGAAATTACCTATGATTAAATGTCTTGAAGATGCTGCAAATGGAAATAATTCTACAAATTAGCGTTACAATCTGTGTTTGGACATGTCCTAGATTCTTCTTTACCTAAATGTACATTTTTACCACAAGTGTCACAATTAATCACATCTACACTATCGAACAACTTGAACCATTTTGTTGTGAAATTCTGTGCAATGCAACGAACTAGACCATCATCTTCAATTTTTTTAAATTCATTTTCTAAATCATCAATAATCAAAGATTGATCAAATCCTTCATTTTTTTTCAAATGCTCAAGAATCTCTTCATTGTTAAATCTTAAATCTAAATCATTAAAACTTTCAAAAATTATTTTCCTAATTTGTAATAATACAGAGTTCTGCACACTCAATAGAGATTTGCAGCCTCTTCTTTCAAATTTCCTGCAGATTCAGCATCATTCATTTTTTCAGCAAAATAAGAGTAAATTCCATATTTCAAGGCCTTTAATGATAAGAGAGCACATTTTATTCTAACTGGACTTGTCTTAATCAAATGTTCAAGACCTAATTCTGAAAGTAATTCATCTTTTTCAAATTTCTTGACATCTTCAAGATTTTTTCCTTTGATCATTTCAGTTAGTACCGAAGAACATGCCATACATATTGCACATCCTTTTCCATCAAATTTGACATCAGTTATTTTCTTATCATCAATATTTAGATAAAGATCTATACTGTCTCCACATAGAGGGTTACTATCATGTCTTGAAATCTGAGGGTTTTCCAATTTTCCAAAATTAGAAGGATTTCTAGAATATTCTATAATCATCTCAGTATAGATTGGATCCCCACTCATAATTTGAATACCTCTGCCACTTGTTCAAGAGAGTCAATTAGAGTATCAACTTCATTCTTTGTAGTATAAATGTAAAAACTAGCACGGTTGGTTGCGGCTACATTTAATTTTTCCATCAATACCTGAGCACAGTGATGACCTGATCTAATTGCCACTCCATTTTTATCAATTATTGTTGCAACGTCATGTGGATGAACATCATTAAAGTTGAAGGAAATTACACCACTAGCTTTTTGAGGATCTTTTGGACCGTATATTGTCAAGCCTTTAACCTGAGACATTTTTTCTAATGCATATTTTGTTAATTCAATTTCATGGTTTCTAACATTGTCCATTCCTATTTTTGCAAGATAATCAATCGCTGCAGAAAAGCAAATAACATCTGCCACGTTAGGGGTTCCCGCTTCAAACTTGTATGGAAGATCATTCCAAGTAGTTTCTTGTTTGTGAACTTCTCTTATCATATCACCGCCACCTTGAAAAGGTCTCATACTTTCTAGTATTTCTTTATGTGCCCATAACACACCAACGCCAGTTGGACCTAACATTTTGTGTGCTGAAAAAGCATAGAAATCACATCCTAGGTTAGTAATATCTACTTTCATGTGAGGTACAGCTTGTGCACCATCAACAAGAATCTTGACACCAGCTTTTTTGCATTTTCCTATTACTTTTTCAATATCAGTTATTGTTCCTAAAACATTTGAAACATGGCTAATAGCAACTAGTTTGACATTGCCAGTTGCAAGGTATTCATCAAGCTGCTCAAGCATTAATTCGCCATTGTCATCAATGTCGATATATTTCAATTCTGCACCAGTTTCCTGTGTGAGTAACTGCCATGGAACTATGTTTGAATGATGCTCATATTCTGTTGTGACTACAATGTCCTCTTTTTTGACATTATCTCTCCCCCATGCATATGCGACTAAATTAATAGCCTCTGTTGTACCTTTAACAAAAACAATTTCTTCACGGTTTTGAATATTAAGAAATTTGGCAATTTTGTCTCTGGTGACCTCAAATGCCTCAGTTGATTCCTCGGCTAATGCATGAACCGCTCTATGTATATTGGAATTATGGTTCTGATAATAATCGGTAATAGCATCAATTACCTGATTGGGTTTTTGTGTAGTTGCTGCATTATCAAGATAAACCAATTTTTTATCATCACG
>CAZIHG010000079.1:0-11741 GCA_964539205.1 uncultured Candidatus Nitrosopelagicus sp. | reverse complement strand
GTGATATGGCAAAACTTGCAAAAGCTACTGGTGGTCGCATCTCTACAAACATTGATGACATTTCACAAAAAGATTTAGGAACAGCAGAATTTGTACATCAAAAGAAAGTTGAATCTGACTAATGGGTATTTGTAGAAGGTTGTAGAAATACACAGTCTGTGACAATGTTAATTCGTGGAGGTTCACAACGAGTGGTTGATGAAGTTGACCGTTCAATTCACGATTCATTAATGGTTGTAAAAGATGTTATTGAAACACCAGCAATTGTAGCTGGAGGTGGCGCACCTGAGGCTCTTTTAGCTGCATTTTTGAAAGACTGGTCAGGAAGATTTGACGGAAGACAACAACTTGCAATAAAAAAATATGCTGAAGCATTAGAAGTTATTCCATTAACCATTGCAGAGAATGCAGGAATGGATCCTATTGATACTATGGTCTCGTTACGTGCTAGACAGAGCGATGGTAAAAAATGGACTGGTATTAATGCAAAAGAAGGAAAAATCAGTGATATGCTATCACAGAACATAGTTGAGCCTGTAGTTGTCAAAAAGCAGATTATCAAATCTGCAACTGAAACAGCATCAATGATACTTAGAATTGATGATGTTATTGCAATCTCAGGTGCACCAAGTGGTGGCGGTGGCGGAATGCCTCCTATGGGCTAAAATTTTTGTAAGTGGTTCCAGCAAAAAAAATTCTACAAAAGAAATCTCGGCAGTTGCATTTGTTGGCTTAGACAGCAACATGATGTAGATTGCTTTTGGAACCATCTTAACATGAATCAAATAATGAATTTTTGCATATAAGACACGCGTAGAAATGATAAATTGTTCATTTGTTTTCTGATATCTATGTTTAAGATTGGTATTGATCTTGGTGGCACAAAAACTGAAGGCGTTTTAGTTGATGAAGAATTCCAAGTTATTGAAAGAAAACGCGTTCCCACTAATCAGGACAATGGCTATGAGTCAATTCTTGAAACAATTCAAGATCTTGTCGGAGATTTAAAGAAGAACAATGAAAAAACTTCAATAGGTGTTTGTACACCTGGTGCATTATCAAAAGAATCTGGGTTGATAAAAAACAGTAACACTCAGTGTCTGATAGGAAAAGATCTCAGGAATGATCTAGAAAAAATTCTTGACCAAGAAATATCAATAGAGAATGACGCAAATTGTTTTGCGCTAGCTGAAGCGAGCCTGGGAGCAGCCAAGAACCATGATACTGTATTTGGCGTGATCATGGGCACTGGTGTTGGTGGAGGACTAGTAATTAATAGCAAAATCCATTCTGGACGCACAAATATTGCAGGAGAATGGGGGCATCACTGCATCAAACCAAACGGAAACGAATGTTATTGCGGAAGAAAGGGATGTGTTGAGACCTATATCAGCGGACCAGCACTGGAAAAGAAATGGAACGAATTAACAAATCAAACCATATCAGTTGCTGATATTGTAAAAAACTCTCAAGAAGATTCGTATAAAACCTGGAAGAAAGAGTTTCTTGAAAACTTTGGGTTGTCTCTTGCAAATGTAATAGACATTTTAGATCCTGACGCAATTGTTCTTGGTGGCGGTTTATCTAACATTTCATTTCTGTATGACGAAGGAAAAAATTTAGTTTATGAAAATGTCTTCAGTGATACTGTAGATACACCAATTCTTAAAAATCAGTTAGGGGATTCTGCTGGTGTTTTTGGCGCATGTCTGATTTGATAAATCTAGAATAATCTACTGAGGTTCTATTGTAGCAGGTGGCTTGCTAGAAATTACATATGAAACCCAAGTAACCTCTTCAATCTCATTTGTGATTCGATTACTAATTTTTTCTAAAACACCGTTGGGTAACCTTGTCCAATCTGCTGTCATAGCATCAATTGAATCAACCACTCTCACAGTGACAATTCTCCCGTATTTTCTCTCATCACCAACAACACCAACTGCTTTATCATCACCAACTGCCGCATATGCTTGCCATACTTTATCATAGATTCCAGCATCCCATAATTCTTCTTCAACAATCTTACTTGCCTTTCTTGAGATTGATAGTTTTGCTGGTGTTATTTCTCCAATTACTCTAACTGCTAAACCTGGTCCAGGGAATGGATGTCTTTTGAGTAATTTTTCAGACACACCAAGAATCTTTGCGATCTCACGAACTTCATCCTTGTATAGTTCTTTTAATGGTTCTAATACCTGTAAATTTAACCAATCAGGAAGTCCACCTACGTTATGATGTGATTTAATTACAGCTGCAGGACCTTTTGAAACCCCACTTTCAATTACATCAGGATATAATGTTCCTTGTGCAAGCCACTTGAATGGACCATTCTTTTCTGCAAAATCTGTAAACACCTTGATAAACTCTTCACCAACAATTTTTCTTTTTTCCTCCGGATCTGCCACCCCTATCAACTTAGAAAGAAATTTTTCTCGTGCATCAATTTTATGAAAATTTAGAGAAAAATTATTCTTGAACATATCTTTTATCTCTTCAGATTCATTTAGTCTCAATAATCCATTATCAACAAACACACCAGTCAATCTTTCGCCTATAGCCTTGTGGATTAAAAGAGCTGCAACAGTTGAATCTATTCCACCACTAACACCACAAAGAACATTTCCATCAATCTTTGTAATCTCATTAATGGTTTTCTCAACGAAACCCTCCATGGTCCAATCTTGTTTTGCATGACATACATTCAAAACAAAATTTTTCAGAATATTGGTTCCTTGTTCAGTGTGAACTACTTCTGGGTGAAATTGAATTCCAAAGACGGTTTTACTCTTGTTTGCAATTGCAGCCGCATGGGCACTTTGTGTGTGCCCAATAATTTCAAAACCGTCTGGAACCTCTTCAGCCTCATCACCATGACTCATCCAAGCTCTAAT
Organism: uncultured Candidatus Nitrosopelagicus sp.; assembly: GCA_964539205.1. Classification (GTDB taxonomy): domain Archaea; phylum Thermoproteota; class Nitrososphaeria; order Nitrososphaerales; family Nitrosopumilaceae; genus Nitrosopelagicus. The sequence goes on along the minus strand of CAZIHG010000079.1, from coordinate 8,847 downwards.
TGTATCTCCAATACCGTCTAATAGTTTTGATTCTTTTTTCATCATTAATACAGAGGAACCATATTCTTTGTTAGCACGTTTTACTTTGCCACCAAATTTATCTACGATTAATTGATGTCCATAACAAATTCCTAGTAGTGGTAATCCAGTGTCAAAGATTTCATTTTGAGGAAGTGGTGCATCTGAATTATAAACACTAGATGGTCCACCAGAGAAAATTATTCCCTTTGGATTTTTTTGTTTTATTTCTTCAATGTCAATGTCGAATGGAACAAGTTCGGCATATACAGAAAATTCTCTGATTCTTCTACAAATTAAGTGGCTATATTGAGAACCAAAATCTAGGACAATGATCTTATCCATATAATCACTTGGAAGAATTTTCGACCATTCGTGTTAGTGACCAAGTTGCAGTGTTGATAATTTCATCTATTCTCTCTTTTTGGCGATAATTTTTTATTATAATTTCTCTTATTGAGCTTCCATTTTTGTTGATTATGCAGTCAATAACAGATTCTTGATTGATTTTTCCATCTTTGACAGCAGCATTATCACTCTTTTTCATCTCACCAATTATTCTTTCAATAAAAAATGTTTTTAGTGGTGGGATCTCTGGTGTTAATCCGATTCCATCCTCTAGGACTATTGAAACCTGATCTGGTGTTACAAATGCATTTGCAATAACTTCGCCATCTTTACTGTCAACAATTTGTTTTTTTACTTCCAATGATTTTCTTTCATGTTTATCCAGAATGTTAGATTTTTCGTGTTCCGTATTTTTTTTTGCAAGTATAGATGCTTTAGTGAAACTTGATCCTTTCAAAACAACATCTAAAATATCCAAATTTTTTTGTAAAAAATCAATTTCATCTTGATATTTTGACATTTTTTCTATAATTGTCTCCTTTAGTTCCAGCATCTTACGAATTTCCTCGTCAGTATTTTGCATATATTTAAGAAAGTAATTCGGTATTAAAACGCATTCTAAGTGTTAATGACGTACTTAAGGTCAGTCAGCTTGATCTTTTTGAAGCCTCGGATAGATTTTGATGTGGTATAAAGTTGTGAATTAGATTTGGTAGATAACCACTCTAGTAATTTTTTCCCATATGCAAGTTTTTTTAATTTTAGATTTCTATCTTTAACGACATGTTTTGAATACTTGCCAATAGTTTTACCAAAATCCATACCAAATAGAATTATTTTTTTTGGTTTGAAATGTTCAGCAATAAATACACATCTATCACCATCAGTAAAACCACCAAAATTTTCTAATCTACCGAATTTCTCTGATTGAGTTGTACCTATTTTATTTTTAAATTTTCTAACCATTTCTAATTTTTCTTTGTTATCCCCATGTGCATGTACAATTATTGGTGTGTTCATACTACCAATTTTTTTAATACTTTTCATATCACCATCAAGATCTGTGACGAGTATATCCGGTCTAATTTTATGTTTGATTAAAATTTCGACTGCACCATCAGCAACAATTTTTGTAATGTTTTCATGTTTTTTTATGACTGGTATTGCCATTTCCAATGAGGGACCAGCACCTATCACGAATACGGTTTTTCTGAAAATGTTTTTTTTGAAAATAGATAATGGAGTTCTTTTGTTAATAATAGAATTTAATTTTTTAGCCGAAGCAACATCATCCGATTCTTTGTATCCAAAGGCAGCTCTAATTTCATGATATTTGGTTTTCCAGCCTCTTATTGTCATAAACTCAAATTAGATGACCATATCATAAATCATATGGCAAAATTAGGAAAATTAACGGTTGGGATCAAAGATAAGCCAACAATTATGGGAATTATTAATGTCAGTCCCGAATCATTTTACAAAAATTCCATAAAGACTACCAAAACAAAAATTTCTCAAACTGTAAAACAAATGGAAGAGGAAGGTGCTAAGATAGTTGACATTGGAGGAATGTCTACCGCCCCTTATTTGAAAACAACTATTTCTGAAAAGCAAGAGTCAACTAGAATTACAAAGGCTATTAAAATAATTCAAAACAGTTCGAATTTACCAATTTCTGTAGATACATGTAGAGCAACAGTAGCTTGTAATGCATTAGAAAATGGAGTTGATGTGATTAATGATGTTTCGGGATTAAAATATGATAAGAATATGCCAAAAATTATAGAAAAATTTCAGCCATCATTAATTTTGTGTGCATATAGTAAGAAAATAGTTGGTACAAATCATGTGACTGAGACTAAGCGACTTTTGCAGGAAAGTGTAAAGATTGCAAAAAGTGTCAATATACCAAAAAATAGAATGATTATTGATCCAGCGATCGGATTTTTTAGAAGTTCTGGCATGGGATTTCCATTTACAAAAATAAAATCTAGTTGGGTTGACAGAGATATTGCGGTATTACATAACTTACGTTCTATTAAGAGTGGATTTCCACTTTTAGTTTCAGTCTCAAATAAATCATTTATCGGTGATTTGTTACAGAAAGAAACACCATATGATCGATTATATGGTTCATTAGCAGCAGAATTGATTTCTATGGCTAACGGTGCAGATGTTGTACGAACACATAATGTAGGCGCCACAAAGGACATTCTTTCTGTCTACAAAAAATTAATGAAAAACAACAAGAAAGGCTTATAACACAATTTTTTTCTCTGGTAGGAGGTACATTTGAGCATAAGAGAAGGATTGACATTTGATGATGTTCTCCTCGTACCCAAATTTTCAGATATATCAAGTCGTTCACAAACTGACCTATCAACTAGACTATCTAGGAACATAAAACTAAACATTCCATTAATCAGTGCCAATATGGATACTGTGACTGAATCTACAATGGCAGTGACAATGGCTAGACAAGGCGGAATAGGAATCATTCATCGTTTTTTAACAATTAATGAACAGGCAAATCAAGTTCTAAAAGTAAAACGTTCTGGAAGTGTAATGATTGAGAATCCATATCTTGTTAATCAAGACGAAACAATTAGCACTGCACTTGAAATAATGGATGAAAAAGAAGTATCAGGTCTGTTGGTTGTTGATTCTGAATCTAAACTAGTTGGAATTCTTACTGAACGTGATGTGTTGTTTGAATCTGTTGATTCCGGAAAACTGGTTAAAGACCTCATGACTAAGGATGTGATAACTTCAAAACCTGGAATAAGTATGGATGAGGCAAAAGATATTCTAAAAAACAATAGGATTGAAAAATTACCATTAATTGATGATGAAAAAAAGATTCATGGACTATTTACTACTCAAGATATACTAAATATGGAAAACTATCCAATTGCATCTCAAGATAGTAAAGGTAGACCACTAGTAGGTGCCGCGGTTGGAGTAAAGGGTGACTTTTTGGAGAGAACAGAAGCACTATTAGAAGCTGGTACAGATGCAATTGTAGTAGATATTGCACATGGACATAGTGAAAATGCAATAAACACAGTCAAGAATATCAAAAAAGCGTTCCCAGATTGTGAATTAATTGCGGGAAATGTTGCCACCGCACAAGGTGTTGAGGATTTGATACAAGCAGGTGTTGATGCAGTCAAAGTTGGTGTTGGCTCTGGTTCAATTTGTATTACTCGAGTAATTACTGGTTCTGGTGTCCCACAATTAACTGCTGTATTAGACTGTGCAGAAATAGCCAAACAATATGATATCCCAATCATATCAGATGGTGGTACTAGAACATCAGGTGATGCAACAAAAGCACTTGCAGCAGGTGCATCATCAGTAATGTTAGGTAGTATGTTAGGTGGAACTGATGAGAGCCCAGGTTCTACTATTAGTAAAAATGGAAAACGATTCAAGATTTACCGTGGAATGGCTTCATTGGCAGCTGCTCGTGGACGAAAAACCAAAGAAACTGGTCAGATAGATTTGGGAGATGATCTAAATGATTTTGTTGCAGAAGGTGTAGAAGCATTTGTTCCATACAAGGGAACAGTCACAGATATTTTAGTTCAGATTACGGGAGGAATCCGTTCTGGTCTAAGTTATTGTGGTGCACATAATATTTTACAAATGCAAGAAAATTCAGAATTCATAAAAATGTCACGTGCTGGCTTTGCTGAAAGTCAACCACACGATGTAGATTTAATGTAGCTAGTTTTTTATTCTGATACCATAAACTTTTGATGTGTTCAGTAAATTCACAATCATAGGTCTAATAATTGGGAGTATAATTTCTATTATCGGTGCAGCTTCTATGGCTGACTCATTTGCAAATCCAAATGAAATTCAGGATACCAACGAAAGTTTTGGAATTGGTGATTCCGATAAAATACGATTTAATGCACCTGCAAATTCTTTTCAAACATTAACAATCACTGGTGAAGCATTAGATCTAAAAATTATTACTCCTGACGAAAGTAATAATGTGGATAAAAGCATCAAAGGTCAAGAAACCTTCTCATGGACAAATGTAACTCCAGGCGAAATTATCATTCAAATTCAAAACACAGGAAATTCTGAATTTAACGTTTCTGGAACCTTTGAATTGCAACGCGATCCACTCTTCTTTACATATTCAATTTTGGTAATAGTGGCAGGAATTGTAATAATTGGATTTAGTGCAGGTTTCAGTGTTAGAAAGCCAAAGGGATTTTAATTTAATTCTGCAAGTGGGTATGAACCAATAATTTTCAGAAATTTTGTATTTTTCTTCAACTCATCTATCACAGAATTTATTTTTGGATCTGATATATGACCAACAAAATCTAGATAGAAGTTATACTCCCATGCGGTCCCTTTCTTTGGTCTTGATTCAATTTTTGTTAAATTGACATCACTACTAGAAAACTCTTTAATGATTTCATATAGTGCACCAGGTTCATGATTAATTGAAAATATGATTGATGTTTTATCATTTAATGTTGGTTTTGTTTGTTGTTTAGAAAAAATTAAAAATCTAGTTACATTATTTGGATCATTTTCGATTTCCTCTTTAATTACAGGCATACTATAAATTTCAGCTGCGTTTTTACTTGCGATTGCTGCGACACTTCTTTCGCTTAGCTCTTTGATAATCTTAACACTACCCGCTGTATCATATGTAGGAACTGTTTTCAGAGATTTTTTTTGAATAAAATCATTACATTGACCTAAAGCCTGAGGATGAGAGTAAACCGTTGTAATTTCATCAATTTCTCCAGCGCTTATCAAACAATGATGAATTTCTAGATATATTTCACCAACAGCATAAAGATTTGACGAAAGAATTGCATCAAAGCTTTGACCTACACTACCTTCGATAGAATTTTCTACAGGTAAAATTGCATAATCTGAACTTCCAGACTCTGTTTGTTCTAATACGTCATGAAAAGTACGGCAAGGAACAGTTTCTATGTTATTTTCAAAAAATTTTTGAGCTGATGTTTCGCTATATGCTCCATGTTCACCCTGAAAAGAAATTTTCTTCATATTAAAACTCTACTTTAAGAAATCAGACTTTCCAAAATCAGAGGATAACTTTCTATCATCAATCCAACCACAATCTTTACATTTTACTGCATCACGAGTTTGGATCACTCCACCAAAACATTTTCTACATTTTGTAAATAAAACACCAAGATTTGGCTCATCAATTGATGCATGAATTGTTCCATTGATACGATTAATAATTTTTAATTTTACCACGTCTTTGACTAATGCAACATTTTTTTTCCTCAAGTGTCTTGTAGTGCATATACATTCAACATTTGAATTGATTTTTGTGTTATTGATGTATTGCATAGATACTGCGATCATGGAACCAAGAGCTGCCTCTACAACACCAACTATCGTGTCACCAATATTTGGCACTGGAATTGATTTATTATTACGAATTGATGCAATACGTTCTTCCTTATCAAAATCTACTTGACCAATAACAGAGGATCTCACTGATTCCCCATCGTCAAATGTGTTTTCACCCGAAATATATTCTTCCAAATAAGCAATCTTCTCTCCAGGCAATCTAAATTCTTGTGACATAAACTTTTCACATGACCTTAATTATTAATTGTTTTTTTATAGCCAGTGTGGTATTTCCAAGTAATCATCAATTTCTTCATTTCTGAGAACTTTTAGTAATGCATTTGCTTGGGGTGTAGATAAAACTGGTTTGTCGAACTGATTGTCAGTAGAAATCCTTGGGCAAGCAACTTGAATAAATGCATCAATGCCTGTGAAATTTTTCAATCTATCGTTTGTGATATCTGTCAATGCAAAAAGTTGCACGGTCTTACCCAAAATTTCTAATTCTTTTTTAAATTTTAAAGCCGTAAGTATTGCAAACTGACCTTCTTTTAACCCAATAATAATCCCAAAAACTTGAGCATCAGCAGCCTTGAAAACTGTTAACGTTGCTTTTTTCTCTAATTTATTGGCAAATTCAGTCACGTCTCTAATCTCGTTAAAGTATGGATCTAAAACAAATGTTGGTTTTTTTGTTGATAGTGCGATACCAGCAGCGTGAAAATTACTTTGCCCAAGAAACAGATTTCCATCAACATTATCTTTTGTTTCAACAGCTGGATAAAACTCGCAGCCAAAAACCTGTCCATCATTTAACTGTCCTTTCCCTTTTCCAATCTTAACTGAAACATTATTTTCTTCAAGAAATTTTTTTACATGTTCAACTTCATGCAAATGTTGACTATCAGTAATCAATGAAATTGTTTTACCATTGAATTTTTCTATGCATTTTGGTAAAACCTTATCAAACGAAATATTATCAAATGCATCAATCATGATTACATCGTTTTCAAATGTATCAAGTTTGTTTGTATGTCCAACGTTAAATAAAATTTCAGCACCCAAAACTTTTGCACCATTGGAGTTCAAGTCACATGTCCCCCAAGTTGTATCACCCAATACAAATGCAGGAATATCAAATTTTTCCATTATACGTCGTGCGGTTTCTTGGATTTTTGGTAAAATCCCATCAGGGCCATTTATTGCAACCGTGATCGGCTTTCTCTCCGAAATTATCTTAAATATCTTCTCTTCATCAATGATTATCATTAGTTCACAATTTTATATTTTGAATTTAAACTAAACTCAAAAACCGCCTAATCACTAAAATTTAAATTCATTATACACTAACTATGGAATCTAAAACAATTCACATTGGTTTTGATGATACAGATTCCCCTAAAGGAATGTGTACTACCTATTTAGCCTATAGGCTAATCAACCTTCTAAAAAAGGAGCACGTTGATTTTCTTGACTTTCCAAATTTAATCAGATTTAATCCAAACATTCCATGGAAAACACGTGGGAACGGAGCTGTATGAATAAAAATTTCGACAAAAAAACCCGAGAAAATCAAAAAATTAGTCATACAATTGATTAACAAATACGCTGATACACAAAACGGTGCAAATCCAGGAGTTGTATTTTTCGAAGAAGAAAAAATTCCACAACATTTTCATCAATTTAGTACTAAAGCATTATGGAAACTAATCAAAAGAAACGATGCAAAAATTTTTATCGAAAAAAATAATCTTGAATCATTTCATCTTGGTAATGGTCAAGGTTTGGTTGGCGCAATAGGTGCAATAAGTTATCAGTTTTCAGATAATACTTTTGAATTATTGAGCTATAGAAACAAATCTAAGTTTGGTCTTAAAAGAAATATTGATAAAAAACTTGTAAAAGAGATGCAAGAAAAAACGTTTCCATATACTTTCAACAGCTACGATAATGAAAAAGAAAGAATTTTGATTACTCCTAATGGACCAGACCCTGTATTTTTTGGAGTACGAGGAGAAAATCCATCCATATTAATTTCCGCCGCAGAGTCGATAAGACCACAAGAAAAATTGGATGGTTACATGATCTTCAAATCTAATCAGGGAACTGGTGATCATCTCAAAAATAAAATTGACGTACATAGCTTTGAACCATATACATCGGGCACAATTGAGGGAATTGTTCAATCAACTCCAATTGTATTACATGGTGGTCATGTATTTTTTTCAATTAATTCAAAAGACGAAATCATCAACTGTTGTGTCTACAAACCTACTAGAATCACACATATTGCAAAAAATCTAATCAGGGGAGATAGAATTCTAATTGGTGGTGGTGTGAGGAAAGCCTCAAAGAATTTTGATAGGATTTTCAATATTGAATTTTTAAAACCACTAGAGCTACAGAACCACATCATATACAGAAATCCTCTATGCAAGTCATGCCACAAGCGCATGAAATCTAAAGGTAGAAACCAAGGATTCCAATGTACCAAGTGTGGGAAAAAATCAAAAAATAAAACACTAGTTGTTATTCCTCGAAGTATTTCAAAAAAAATGTATATTCCATCAGTTTCTGCACATAGGCACCTTACCAAACCAATTCAGAGATTCAATAGAACTAATCAAAAAAATCATTTTGATGAGAAAATTCAATGGTGCTCCAAGTTTTAGGAACAAAAGATAGCGGGGAGTAGATATGAACTACTGGTTTTCGGGTTATGAGCCCGACGGGATGACCTGACTTCCCCACCCCGCTGAACAAAAATCTCAAATGAGGTATATACGCGTTTCAAATTCGGAAATGAATAAAAGTATTCTAAAGGAGCTCTGTTTGTGGATAAACGAATCAGAATTGGAGGAATAGTAGCCGCACTAATTTTTTCAGCTGTAATTTTATTATCCCCATCAGATCCTCTTCCCATACCAGAACCTGTCACAGATGAACAGCCAAATCAGTTTGTTGAAATCGTAGCTAGAGATCTTGAAAAACCATGGGCAATTGATTTTTCAGATGAAAGAATTTTCATCAGTGAACGATCAGGAAAAATACGGATCATAGAATCCGATCAACTATTAGACGAACCGCTGATTTCACTCAGAGTAGCTGATGTATTTGGTG
>CAZIHG010000078.1:0-1569 GCA_964539205.1 uncultured Candidatus Nitrosopelagicus sp. | reverse complement strand
AAAACTCTAAACCAAAACTTTTCTTCTTTTTTTTATTTTCTTCTAAGCATTGCTATAATTGCAATTATAACAGCTGCTGCACCAAGTGATAAGCCAAAGACACCAAAGTTATATGCATTTTCAATGTCAACTCCACCAGCACTAAGACTAACGTCTCCAATGTTTGATTTTATGTTAGATACGTCTTTTTGAAGTGAAGAAAGTGCATTCTTTAATGCTCCAATTTCTCCTGCAGAGGCCGAACCAGAAGTTGGTGGAAATTCAATAAGTGACTGACTTTCAACATCTTCAATTGGTATAACCACATCAATTGGTAATCCATTCAGTTCTCCTACAAGTTTCACAGAAATAGAGCCAGTCTTTGTCGGAAGAATCTTTGCGTAATAATGACCTGGTCTTGGGTCAGAGTTGATATCAAGCTCTTTGCTTGCACCACCAGAAATTAAAGTTGCAGTCATACTTTTGAAAGCACTAGTAACACCAGTCCTAAGACCTTCTTTCTCTCCTGACTCTGCAACTTCCACTACAATTGTATTATATAATTCCACAATTGGTGGTTCATCTCCCCATCCAGCTTCAATTTCATACTTGTCAATGTAAATGGTAGTATGTGCATATGCAGATGACATTACAAAGCCTGAAACAAGTAAAACGCTGAGCAGCAGAAAGTATTTCATCACAGTTTCAACTCGGACAGACAAGTTATTATCTTTACTAAGATGGTACAAACTTCGAAGTCACAATTCTTTAAATTATGAATACCTAGCTTTTACATAGACTTGAAAATAATTTGGTTGATTCCATTATTGTTATTGATAGGATTCCCACTAGCATATGGACATCCATTTCTTCTCGATTCAGAACCGGCACAAGGACAAAATGCGGTTGCTGGTACCACACAAATAGTTACTCACTACTCAGAAGCAGTAGAGATTGATTTTTCTGAATTAAAAATTTATGATTCTAATGGAAATCAGGTAGACAAGCGTGATACCGCATATTATAATGCAGAGTCATCACTTGTGATTACTACACAACCACTAGAGGACGGTGTGTATACAATTGCAAGTAAGGTATTATCAAAAGTTGATGGGCATTTAGTTCATGCTGCAATAATTTTTGGTGTGGGTAACGTACAGATTGATAAATCATTACTAGAGTCACAAGAACAATCAGAAACAACATTTATTCCTGAATCGATTGCAAGATTTCCAGGCTTAGTTGGGCAAACCATCGTACTAGGAGGAGTAATTGCATCAATTGCAATTTGGTCAACAGGACAAACAAGATTTAAAGAACAAATCGCGTTAATTGAAAGTTCATTTAAAGCAAAATTTTCTAAAGTAATTGGTTTTGGTGTAATTGCAGTATTTGCCTCCAATTTCATCATGTTAGCTGTTCAAACGTGGCGACTTGAGGCATCACCACTTGATGTTATTCAAACTACGTTTGGTTCTACATGGCTTACACGAATGATTCTCACTATAATTCTAATTGGAATATGGTTCTGGATAGAAAGAAAAAATCAAATTTCATTTAAGACACAATTACCAATGCTTGTATTTGCAC
>CAZIHG010000077.1:0-10140 GCA_964539205.1 uncultured Candidatus Nitrosopelagicus sp. | reverse complement strand
ACAACACTAAACAAAACCATCATCAATGTTGTACCTGCAATTACTCGTGCAGATGTTTTTTCAGATAATACTGCAGTTAGCATTGGCACATCTACTTTTCTATAGTCATCTCGGAAGTGCAATGTAAGTGCCCATATATGCATTGGAATCCATATAAAGACTAGACCTGCAATTATCAGTCCAAAATCCCATAAACCAGTAAGCGTCACTGCAGCAAATCCAATCATTGCTGGTGCACCACCAGAAAATCCTCCAAGAATTATGTTTAGCTGACTCTTTCGTTTCAAAGCATGGCTGTAAACTAGAATATTGTCTGCTAATCCAAACAACATAAACACGCCACACCAAATTCCATTCCAAAATGATGTTGTGTAAGAAATTCCAAATGCACATGCGATAGATATTCCCGCTAATACTAATCCAAAATCCCTAGCTTTCTCCGCTGGAAAAATTCTCTTACTGGGAATTGGTCTCTCTTTGGTTCTATCCATTATTGCGTCAATATCTCGATCATGGTAATTTGTCAATGTATTAGCAGCTGCAGAACCTGCAGCAACGCCAGCAATCATTAGAATCCAAGTTCCAATTGAGATTTCAACATCATAGACATTTGATGCGGTGATCGCTGCTCCAAATGCTGTAAAAACTAATAGATACCAAATTTTAGGCTTTGTTAGTTCATAATATGTTTTGAATTTTATCTTGGTGGAGGTTTCTTGCATATTATCTCACATCATTAGAAAAATAAATACCACTCGATTAATTGAACATGTAGGGTTTTGCACTTCGTTTCATTTCAATAAAGCTCTCTGATCCTATAATACCATCAATTTTACCAATTTTTTCAGAAACAACTTTGTGCATTTCATTAAGACTTTTTGCATACATTGTGACCATAATATCAAATCTACCAGTTACTTCAGAAATTTCTCTTACACCATCAATTTTGAATAATTCATCTATTACTAGATCACGTTTTTTGGAATCCATATTAATCCCAGTCACAGATTTTACAGTATATCCAAGTTCTTTATCATTTACTTCAATAGTATATCTTTGAATTAATTTCTGACGTACTAGTCTCTTAATTCTACTATAAACAACAGATGAATTTGTATTAATTTTTTCTGAGAGTTTTGGAACTGAAATAGATGCATCATTAGTTAGCTCTGATAGAATTTTTAAATCCAAGTCATCAATCTTTGCCGTTTAAGACACCGGCTTTTTGAATTATTCAACCTCTAATAAAGCTATTATTGAAATTTTTAATGTTTTTTTGATTATATTTTGTTTTTCTTATATAACATTTCAGCCAATAAAACTGCACCCTTCGCAGAACCCATTTTTTTGTTATGTGAAAATAACATATACTTCAAACCATTATCAAACAGTTCTTCTTTTTCTACTCTACCTATTGTTGTAGTCATACCATCACCCACTTCTCTTTCCATTCTTGGTTGAGGTCTAGTTGGATCTTCATGAAATGCATAATATTTTTCTGGAGCTGAAGGTAATCCAGCAACTGAAATTTTCTCATTATATTCATCATAGGTATCTTTTGCTTGATTAGGATCAATTTCCTTGTCAGTCTCAACAAACACTGATTCTGTGTGTCCATCAATCACAGGTACACGTGTGCATGTACAACTAACTCTAATGTCAGCATCTTCAATTTTACCATCCTTTAGTTTACCTAGAATTTTTCTAGTTTCTTTTCTAACCTTACCTTCTTCCTTTGGAATGTATGGAAGTATATTATCTGTAATGCCCATTGCAGAGACACCAGTTTTTCAACCACCAGATATTGCTTGCATTGAGGTCATCATGACTTTCTTTGCACCATACTCATCAAGTAATGGTTTTAGTGTTATAACTAGACCAGTAGTGGTACAGTTTGGTAGTGGTGCTACCCAACCTTTCCAATCACGATTTTTCTTTTGAATCTCAAGAAGTTCTGCTTGCTCATCATTTACTCCAGGAATAAGTATTGGAACATCTTCTTCATATCGATATGCAGAAGAAGTTGAGATGACTGGAAGATCTTTGGCAAATTTTGTCTCAATATCTCTTGCAGCTACAGATTCTACTGCGGAGAAAACTAGATCCAATTCTGAGATATCTATTTCATCAATTGTCAAGACTGTCATTTCTTTAATATAATCTGGGATTTTGCCACCCACATCCCATGCAACAATGCCGTTAGCATCTCTAATTGCATCAAGATATTTTTTTCCTGCAGATCTCTCTGAGGCCGCAATCTGAGTAACTTCAAACCATGGATGATCATTCAGTGACTGAACGAATTCCTGACCCACAGAGCCAGTTACGCCAATTATTGCTACTTTCTTTTTCATAGATACAATTTCGACATTTTCATTTAATATTCCTTTAGACAAAAACCAAAACAATACTATATTGTGAATACGTATTCTAAACATTGAAAATCAAAGTTAACCAATTTGTAAGATCTCACAAGCCAGCCTCACATGGAGGTTTGTATTCAATAAAAAACCCTAATGAGGAAATAATCGATTTTAGTTCAAATGTCAACCCCCTAGGATGTCATTCAGGAGTAAAGAAATTTCTCAGAAAACAGCTGAATTCAATATCAGAATATCCAGATTCTGAATCAAAAAGACTACGTTCTAACATAAAATGGTATACTGGATTAAATGAATCACAGATAATTGTAGGAAATGGTGCAACTGAAATAATCTATAATTTTTGTCTAGCATTTCTTAATAAAAAAACCAAAGTTTTGATTCCAATACCAACATTCTCTGAGTATGAAAAGGCTGCAAAACTTTCTGGCTCAAAGATTCTTTTTTACAAAACTATGAATCTGAACAATGATCTTGAAGAATTCATAAAAAAAATTCCAAAAAATGGAATTGTATTTCTATGTAATCCTAATAACCCTACTGGAGTTTTAATTCCTAAAAGAAATATGTTAAAAATTGTCAAACATGCGGAAAAAAGATCATGTTTGGTCTTTATTGATGAAACATTCATAGAGTTAGTTCCCGAGTCTAACCAGTCAATGATTAAATCAATAAAATCATTTGATAATTTATTCATACTTCGTTCATTCACTAAATCATTTGGATTGGCAGGAATACGAATTGGTTATGCGTTAGGTAGTAAACAACTCATCAGTGTTTTACAAAAAATAAAAATTCCTTGGAATGTAAGTAATATAGCACAAAATGCAGCAAGTGCGTCTATATGTTATCATCCTTTTCTTGAAAAATCAAACAAACTAATCAAGAAGGAAAACAAATTTCTGACAAAATCTTTTTCGAAACTAGACAAGTTTTGCTGTTTACCATCATCTACAAATTATTTATTGTTAAAAACAAAGATCAAATCAAAAACATTACAAAAGAAATTACTAAAAAATAATATACTGATTAGAGACTGTAGTACTTTCCGTGGTCTTGATCAGAATTATGTTAGAGTTGCAATAAAAACACGTAAAGAAAATCAAAAATTGATTAATGCATTGGAGGAGATCTAACATTTCAAAATCATTAATGATACAGGGAACTTCTTCCGGTTCTGGGAAAACAATCTTAGTTTCGGCATTATGTAGAATATTCTCAGACATGGGTTATTCAGTATCACCATTCAAGGCACAAAATATGTCAAACTACGCCTATTCTACAAAGAATTTCGAAATATCTCGGGCACAAGCGATTCAGGCAATTGCTGCGCGAACAGAAATCTTACCACAACAGAATCCAATTTTACTAAAACCATTGGGAAATTATCGGAGCTCAGTTTTTACAAATGGAAAATTTCTTAAAAAAATGCATGCATCTGATTACTATACAAAATTTGTAAATAAAACTGGTCTTTCATTGGCTTTAAATTCATACAAGCAATTAGAAAAAAATCATGATCTTATAATCATTGAGGGTGCCGGTTCTCCAGCTGAAATTAATCTAGTAAAGTATGACATTGCAAATATGAAAATTGCTGAAAAAACAAATTCAAATGTAATTTTGATAACTGATATAGAACGTGGAGGATCTTTTGCAAGTTTAGTGGGAACCATGGAGCTGATTGAGAAGAAATACCAGAAACTAGTCAAAGGTTTTGTTTTTAACAAATTTCGTGGAGATATAGAAATTCTAAAACCTGGTTTTCGTAAGTTAAAACAGAAAACAAAAAAACCAGTTTTTGGTACAATCCCATTAACCAAGTTTTCCATACCTGACGAAGATTCCATAGGTGATTCTCCAAAAAAATTAGCGTGGAATAAAACCAATTTAAGAAAATTAGATACAGAAATTGATAAGATTAGTAATGTTGAACGCTCAAGTCTTAATATTAGTGGAATTAAAAGGATCTTAAAATGATATTTGAATCTATTTTAATAATTGGTTTAGCGATAATGTTAGCTCTGATTTTTGGTGATCCAAGAAACAAGTATCATCCAACTGCATGGATTGGTGGATTCATTAGTAATCTAGTACCATTATTCAAAAATGAAAATGCGCATTTGGATAAAGTTGGTGGGATACCGATCGTATTAATTTCAAGTTCTGTTGTTGGTGGATTACTACTTGCATTTAATCTAAAACTTGATTCAATAATTGGAAATGAGTTTCTCACTATAATAGTGACTATTGTAGTTGGTGCTATTTTGTTAAAGACTACATTAGCGATTAGAGGTATGGAAAAACATGCAGTAGCAGTTGTTGACGCATTAGAGAATGATGATATTGATGAGGCTAGAGCAATTTTAGCCATGATTACTAATCGTAAAACAAAAGATTTGGATAAAAATGACTTTTTATCTGGAGTTCTAGAGAGTATAAGCGAGAATACAGATGATGGTATTACAGGCCCAAAGTTTTTTTTTGCATTATTTGGTCTTCCAGGTGCCTTTGTTTATCGTGTAATCAATACAATTGATTCAATGATTGGCTACAAAACTGAGATGTTTAGAAATCTTGGTTGGTTTGGTGCAAACTGTGATAATGTTCTAAATTTTCTACCATCACGAATAACTGGATTAGTTATGGTATTGGCATCAATGCTTCTAGGGAATAATTGGAAACAGTCATATCAGATTTTGAAAAAAGATAGTGATAAAACTTCCAGTCCAAACGCTGGTTATCCAATGGCAGCATTAGCAGGTGCATTAGATACAAAATTTCAAAAAGTTGATCATTACACAATTGGTAGTGGTTCAGTTTATCTTTCAATAAAACACGTACGATCAGCCATAGTCTTAATGAAAGTGACTACAGTTTTATTCTTTGGACTAGTCACTATTCCAATAATTACAATTTTATCTTATTTGGGGTTGACAATTATTGCTTAAACAGATTAGTTCAGTTTTTTCATTTCTAACTATAATTCCTACAAGTAATGCTAACCTTGAAACTATTGCCAAGTACATGTATCTTTTTCCAATTGTTGGTATTGCAATTGGACTCTTAATTGGTTCAGTTGGTTTTGGCTTATCGTTATTTCTTGATCCATTAATCGTCTCGTTACTTGTTGTTGCATCTCTCGCAGTTGTTACTGGCATACATCATACAGATGGTTTAGCAGACTTTGCAGATGGTTTAATGACCAAAGGATCAAAAGAAAAAAAACTCAAAGCAATGAAGGATGTTGCAACTGGGTCGGCTGGGATAGTTTCTGTTGTACTGTATATTGTTGGCGCGATAATTGCTTTCTCACTCTCAAGTGGGTTTGAACTTTTTACAATAATTCTGCTCAGTGAGGTTTTAGCTAAATTTTCGATGGTATTGATGGCCAGCCTTGGAAATTCAGCCACTGTAGGCTCAAACTCACCATTCGTACACATGATGAAGGACAGAAAAAAGCTAGCACTCGCTGCAGTAATTACAGTAATACCATTTGCAATAATCGGCGAACCATCAGGATTTTTTGTACTTGCTGCTGGAATCGTAATCACAATGTTCTTGGTTGGTATCTCAACCAGACATTTTGGTGGTATAACTGGAGATGTCCTTGGCGCAACGAATGAAATAGTAAGACTTGGATCTCTACTAATCTTTGTTTCATTATGATTGGGCTAATCATGGCTGGTGGTAAAGGCACCCGAATGAATTCAGAAGAGGAAAAATTACTTTTGACGTATGAGAAACCTGTCATCCTGCATGTTGTTGATGCACTACAAAAATCAAATTGTTTTACAAAGATAATCGCTCTTACAAGTCCTAACTCACCTAAAACTGAAAAAATTCTCCAGGAAACTGGAATTGAGACACTTCCATCTCCAGGAGAAAGTTTTGTTAGTGACTTGAATCAGATGTTACAACAACTCGATGATGTTGTTTTTGTCACATCAGGAGATTTACCATTATTAGATAGTCATATTGTTAAGACAATTGTCGAACTTTATGAACCAGAAGAAACCTGGACCAGCATTGTAACAACACTTTCTTTTGCTTTGACTCTCAGGAGTCAGAAATCTCTTGGCATAAAATCAGATTCTATTGTTGCCGAAGATGACTATGCTCATACAGGGATATCAATCGTTGATGCCAAAAAGATTACAAATTTTGATTCCGTAAAGGAAAAATTTGTTATTCTTGACGATAAAAGAATTGGACTAAACCTAAATACAAAAGATGATTATCAACTACTTGGAAGTATTTGATACCTTTCCATGTATTCTTGATTTTGAACCTGCCGTTCTTGCAAGAACATTTCCACAAGAATTACAAATTACTTCTGTTGTATTGTGAGAGAAAACAATCTGTTCTTCATCACATTCACCACAATTAATCTTCTGAAAACTGCTTCTTGGTGTAGGAATAAGGATGTGATCTTTTTTCATACTGCAACCAACTCGAATTTTCTAATTCTAATTCCTTTATTCATCATCTTCTTTTTACATACTGTACATGTTTCAATTAATGTAACTTTTTTTGTTGTTTTTGCTGGTTTTGCTAATTTTGGAAATTTTTGACCACCATATCCCTTCTTTCGTAACGCATGCCTTCTCTCGCCAGCAGCAGAACCTCTACGTTTTCCTGCTTTGTATATACTGACTTTCATAGTCTGATGACTCTTACATTTTGGGCAATATGCTCTTTTTTCCTTGGGAAGATTCACATTAACATACCTTTTTGACGGTAATTTAAACATCGCTTCAATCTATAATAATATCCAAGAATAATTTCACTTGTGAAATCTAATTTATCATCAGTTATCTCAAAAATTAATTCTGTTGCTATGGGAGATAATTCTGCCGATCTAATTCTAATTAATTGCTCTTTAGTTAATGTCTACACTAGAGAAATACAAGAAAAAATTCAGATTTCTATTACTAATGATAGAATTGCGTTTGTAGGTATGGATGCGTCACATACCAAAGGTCCAAAAACAAAAATTTTGGATGTTAAAAACAAATTTGTTTCTCCTAGTTTTGTTGATCCACACATACACATAGATCATTTTGTCACGCCTTCAGAATTTGTAAAGAAATCTCTATTATGCGGAGTCACATCCTTGTTTCCTGATTCGATTGATATAGTTAGTGTGTGTGGTTACAAAGGTTTCAAAGAATTTGTAAGAACTACAAAAAATCTACCAATGAGATTTTTTCATACTGTTCCGGGAGGATTACCTGTTGACAAGAAATTTAGCCATGGGAAAAAACTTTCATTAAAACAAGAAAAATCTGCAATCAATTCACCATCTGTTATTGGATTAGGTGAGGTTTTTTCTTGGACAAAAGTCACAAAACGAGATTCAGGAACAATGAAATCTCTTAAGCAGATGCATGAAGAAAATTGTATTATTAATGGTCACACTGCAGGAGCAAGTGGTAAGAAATTAAACGCGTATGTTGGCTCGGGTATTTTCTCATGTCATGAACCAATAAACTTTGATCAAGTTATTGAACGACTTAGGTTAGGAATGTGGATTATGATTCGTGAAGGCTCAATTAGACGAGACTTGAAACAAATTATTCCAATGGTTCTCTCTCATGGCACATACACAAATAGACTTATGTTTTGTTCAGATGGTGTTGATCCAGTAGATATAACATCATATGGTCATATTGATCATTGTGTTAGAAGTGCAATAAAACTAGGACTGGATCCAATTGATGCAATTTCAATGGGTTCAAAAAATTGTTTTGATTATTATAATCTTGGACAACAATTTGGAGGCATTGCACCAGGAAAGATTGCAGATCTTCTAATTTTAGATAATCTCAAAAAAATAAAAATTAATGCAGTTATGTTGGGTGGAAAAATTGTTGTATCAAATGGTAAGATTTTACCTGTTATATCAAAACCGAGTACTCCTAAATGGATTACTAAAACCCTAAAACTTTCTAAATTCTCTGAAAATGATTTTTCGGTAAAATCCTTCAAGACATCAGAAAGTGTTAACGTTATTAAAATGAAATCAGAAATTGTCACTGAAAAGACCATAGAAGAGCTTGATGCAAAAAGTGGAAACGTTTCTCCTTCACTTGATAAGGATATTTGGAAGGTAGCAGCTTTTGATAGAACCTATGGAACAAAGAAGCATGCTGTTGGGTTCTTAAATAATCTTGGAGCAGAAATTGGTGCATTTGCATCATCATGGAGTTTTCATGAAAATGATCTAATAGTAATTGGTTCAAATGAAAAAGATATGGCAATAGCTTGTAATCAATTATCAAAAACTCAAGGTGGAATGATTGTAGTTAAAGATGGAAAAACAATAGCATCTATGCCATTTCAATTTGCAGGAATCATCTCATTAGATTCCATAGAAGATGTTTCAAAGCAATTTTTAGAGATTAATTCATCAATAATAGATTCTGGATGTAAATTCAAAAAACCACACCTAATTCCAGTTTTCTTACCATTTTTGGCATTACCAGAAATACGAATACTTTACAGTGGAATTGTCGATGTCAAAAAAAGAGTGTTTATCAACCCAATCAACTCGTAAGGTATTAAAATAGGATTCAGAGATTCAATTTATGGCATCAATTCAACAGACACCTAATGGTCCTGTTTTAGTGTTAAAGGAGAGTGCATTACAAGAAAAAGGTAGAGATGCCCAAAAAAATAATATCGCAGCAGCAAAATTAGTTGCAGAACTAGTAAAATCAAGCCTAGGACCAAGAGGTCTTGATAAAATGTTAGTTGATTCTCTTGGAGATGTCACAATTACAAATGATGGTGCAACCATACTAAAAGAGATTGATGCCCAACACCCAGCAGCAAAAATGATGGTTGAAATTTCAAAAACGATTGATACTGAAGTAGGAGATGGAACAACATCCTCAGTGATTTTCGGTGGTACTCTTTTGGCTAAAGCCGAGGAATTACTCAGTAAAGACGTTCATTCGTCAGTAATCATTGAGGGATATCAAGCAGCATCAGAAAAAGCATTAGAAATTCTTGATGAAATCTCTAAAAAAGTCACTGCAGATGATAAAGACACTCTAATTAATATAGCAACAACTAGTATGCAATCAAAATTAATTTCAGAAGATAGTGACACATTATCAAAAATTGTTGTTGATGCAATTTTGAAAATTACTAACACAAAAGATGGCGAGTCTACAGTAGATCTTGATAATATCAAGATTGAGAAAAAAGCAGGTGGTTCAATTCAAAGTACTGCTTTGATCAAAGGAATTGTTCTCGACAAAGAGATTGTACATAGTGGAATGCCAACTAAGATAGAAGGTGCAAAGATTGCTTTGATTAATGCTGCACTTGAAGTCGAAAAAACTGAGATGAGTGCGGAAATCCGAATTAATGATCCTACACAAATGCAAATGTTTTTGGAAGAAGAAAATAGAATGCTAAAATCTATGGTTGATAAATTACATAGTATTGGATCGAATGTTGTAATCTGTCAAAAAGGAATTGACGATATGGCACAACACTTTTTGGCAAAGAATGGAATCTTGGCTGTTAGACGGGTGAAAGAAAGCGATATGACCAAACTTGCAAAAGCTACTGGAGGTCGTATTTCTACAAACATTGATGATATTTCGGTAAAAGATTTAGGTTCAGCAGAACTTGTTCATCAAAAGAAAGTTGAATCTGATAAATGGGTGTTTGTAGAAGTTTGTAGAAATCAACAGTCTCTGTCAATCTTAATAGGTGGAGGTTAACAACGAGTGCTTCATGAAGT
>CAZIHG010000076.1:0-3118 GCA_964539205.1 uncultured Candidatus Nitrosopelagicus sp. | reverse complement strand
ATTCAAGCAAGCAGGAATTATTTCTGTTGATAGCTATCAAGAATTAGTTGGTGTATTGAAGGCAATGGCATGGCAACCTCCTGCAAAGGGTAATCGTGTTGCTATGACTAGTAATGGTGCTGGTCCAATGATTGGTGGAATTGATCATTTAGAAAGATTAGGTCTTACAATAGGAAAATTAACATCACGAACTCGTAAAAAAATAAAGGATCATTTCCCACCAACAGTTCCAATTCATAGTGGTAATCCAGCAGATGTTGGTGGTGGTGCAACTGCAGATGATTATAGATTCGTTATTGAACAATTCATAGCTGACAAGAATGTTGATATCGCAATGCCTTGGTTTGTCTTCCAAGATGATCCTCTAGAAGAAACAATTGTTGATCATCTAGCTGGACTTTCAAAGAAAAGAAAAAAGCCAATTTTGTGTGGTGGAAATGGTGGCCCATATACTGAAAAAATGATAAAATTGATTGAAAAACACAATGTCCCAGTTTACCAAGACCTTCGAACATGGGTTGCAGCTGCATCTGCACTTGCTCAATGGGGTCGTACTAAAGGCTAATAGATAACATTTAATTTTGAAACAAAATCCAAATTTTACATGTCTATGATTTCTACATCAAACGACGAGGGTGTTTGTATTGTCACGATCAACCGTCCTTCCAAACTTAATGCAATGAGTATAGATGTGGCTAAAGAAATTATCAGTACATTCAAAGAACTGGATAAAGATGATAGTGTTAGAGTTATCATTTTAACAGGGGAAGGTGATAAAGCATTTTCTGCTGGTGCTGATATAGAATACATGTCAAAAATTTCAGCAGATGAATCAGAAGTGTATGCAAAACTTGGTCAAGAGGTCACTGCAACAATTGAAAATGTGACAAAACCAACTATTGCAGCAGTAAATGGTTTTGCATTAGGCGGAGGATGTGAGGTAGCTATGTCATGTGATATTAGAATTGCATCTGATAATGCAAAGTTAGGTCAACCTGAAGTAACAATTGGAATTCCACCAGGATGGGGAGGAACTCAAAGATTGATGCGAATTGTTGGAATTGCAAAAGCAAAAGAACTTGTTTATACAGGAAAGATGATTAAAGCATCTGAAGCAAAAGAGATTGGTCTTGTTAACAATGTTGTAAGCCAAGAATCACTTATGGAGGAAGCACTTAGTATGGCTAAAGCAATAGCAGCAAATGCATCACTTGCAGTTCATATGTCAAAAACTGCAATCAACACAGGCAGAAATGCAGATCTTGATACTGGACTAGGCGTCGAATTATTAGCCTGGAGAAATTGTTTTTCTGATCCAGAACGTGAAAAACGCATGACCGACTTTGTAAATAAACAAAAAAAGTAAATTCTATCTTTTTTTTATTTTTTTTTACCTATAACACTGTGCAGCGTAGGAAAAAGCTTATTATAATAACATCGGGGTTTTGTAACATGGCAACTGAACAAACACAGAAGTTAGTCACAATTACTTCAAAAGCTGCTGAAAAAATCAAAGAGTTTATGGCTGAGGAAGATGGTAACCCACAATTCTTGAGAATATATGTTCAAGGTGGTGGTGGTTCTGGACTTTCATATGGCATGGGATTTGAAAAAGAAGCAGAAGAAGATGATTCAATCATTGAAGAAAGTGGTGTAAAAGTTCTAATTGACAGCATGAGCCAAGATCACCTTAATGGTGCAAATGTGGATTACATCGAGAGTCTTATGGGTTCTGGATTTAAAATTAATAATCCTAATGTAACAAAATCTTGTTCGTGTGGTTCTTCATTTAGTACTGAATAATAAAAATCGCTTTTTCAATTTTTTATATTTTTTTGAGTCCAAAATTCAGATAAGCGTTTATAAATCTAAGATATATCATCCAATTATGAATTACAAGGAGATGAATCATAATTGCCATATACAGGCATTGTCAAGTATCACGTTAAACTATCATTCGAAGTTGATGGACTTGTTGAAAGAGCAGATATAATCGGTGCAATTTTCGGACAAACTGAAGGTCTATTAGGACCTGAGATGAATCTGAATGAATTACAACGAGTATCTAAAGTTGGCAGAATTGAAGTAAATACTTTCAATACAGAGAATACCACAAAAGGTGACGCATTATTACCAATGAGTACTGATATTGATACATGTTCACTAATTTCAGCTGCAATAGAAAGCATCGATAAAGTTGGACCATTTGATAGTAGTTTCAAATTAGATGCTATAGATGATGTTCGTCAATCGAAGAAAGACGATATAATGAAACGAGCAAAAGAAATCAAGCAAAAATGGTCTACAAATGCTGTTAGCGAAGGTGATGATATGTTAAAGGCAGTTCATGAAAATAATTCTGATAAAATTACTACATATGGACCAAAGAAACTGCATTGTAGTACTGGTGTATTTGACTCTCCTTGGATAATTTTAGTTGAGGGACGAGCTGACATTATCAATCTATTAAGGGCTGGTTATGATAATGCACTTGCATTTGAAGGTGGACGAATTGATGAATCAATTAAAGAATTATGTGAAAAGAAAGACAAAGTTGTTGCATTCACTGACGGTGATAGAGCTGGTGGATTCATTCTCAAAGAATTAAAATCAGTTGTTCATGTTGATGTCGAACTTCGAGCAGATGAAGGTATTGAAGTTGAAGAGTTAACCCCCAAAAGAGTTGATGAGCTTCTCAACCCTATATCAAAAAAAATTGTTGCAGAACTTGAATCACCATCATTACAAAACGAGGATGATAATCCTATCGCAGAAATATGCAAAACAAAGTATTCTGAATTAAATGAATCATTAGAAGCAATTGCACTAGATTCTGATGAAAAGGAAGTATTCAAAATACCAATTAGTGAATTGGTTCAAAAAATTTCTGGCCACTCAGGAATAAAATACCTAATTTTAGATGGCATTATTACTCAAAGATTATTTGATGCAGCAAAAAATGCATCTGTTGAATATATTATTGGACATAGAGTAGCAAAACTATCAGATACTAATGGCATATCATTAAAAACATTTAGAGAGCTTGGTATTGCTTAATTTTAATGACTGACTTAAAGACACAGCATCTACTAACTCTCGCACATATACTATCTAAAGG
>CAZIHG010000075.1:0-3681 GCA_964539205.1 uncultured Candidatus Nitrosopelagicus sp. | reverse complement strand
GAATGATATAGGATTAATTATTAGACAAACTCTCTAGAGTTTCTGTATTCTGAAGTTTTTTTAGTATTTGTTAGATTTCTTGTGGCCAGGTTTTTTTCGGCCTCTATAATATGATAGTTTATTTTTAAATTTCTATGGGTTGCTAATTGATTAATAAAATACATTTTATCATTCATTATTTGATTATCTGTTTTACGTTTCAGATGAAGAATTTCATACATTTCTTGTGAATCACACATTACATTTACTGTGTCATAATCTTTTATGATAAAAACGCCTAGTCCCCAATAAATCCCAACATGAATTGCAATGAATTTAGATTCTTCATTGTTTTTAACATCTAGTGTTCCACCTGATAGATATGCAGGTGGATGTTCTCTGATTTGGTTTACAACCTTATTTTTTGTCTTTATTGACCATGTGTATTCCTTTATCGAACCATCGAGGAAAAGATCATGATCCATATGTCAATGAAAAAGGACTGCTTTATCAATATAATTTGAATCCTTGTCTTAATGATCGATTTTGAAATTGCATTTCATGATCAAGTCGCATAATTTTTTCAAAAAAATGGTGGACGAATTAGTTGATTTTTCTGAACATGATCCAGAATTAGCTGATGGTATAAAATGGCTTGATACGCAGGCTCAGAAAAAGGGAATAACATTCTATGATATGGTATTTGAGGTTCTGTACAATCACGACATTAATTCAAAAGCTAAAACCTGGTTAAAAACAAGAAACTGATTATCTTTTTTCGATTGGAATAAATTTACAACCTTGTGGACCATCATATTTACCAACGTATGTGGCCTTTGGTCTATAGAGCATTGGTTTTGGTGCTGCTTCAGCAAATCTCTCTTCAATTACATGTGCAGACCAGCCAGCAACACGTGATATAGCAAATATTGGAGTATTAAGATCCATTGGAATTCCTAGCATATAGTAGACGGATGCACTATAAAGATCAACATTTGGAAAAATATCTGAACCTTTTTGCTTCTTCATTAAATTAGAAGTTACATTTTCAACTTGTTCAGTAATATCAAACCACGGCATTGAAGTTTTCTTGGATAGTTTTTTTGATAATTCTTTTAAAATCATTGATCTAGGATCAACAGTTTTGTAAACTGCATGGCCCATTCCCATTATTCTTTTACCAGCACCAATTCTTTTCTTAATCCAATCTTCAACATTACTAATGCTTTCAATATCTAGTAGCATCTTCATTACTTCAAAATTTGCACCTCCATGTAATTCACCACTTAATGCACCAACTGCTGCACTCACTGCCGAATACATATGTGCACGTGTAGATGCAACTTCTCTGGCTGCAAAGGTTGATGCATTAAATGTGTGATCAGCGTGTAAAATTAAACAAACATCAAAAATTCTTTCTAATTCACTATCTGGCTTTTCACCCTTTAGCATATACAGGAAATTTGCTGAATGACTTAGATCAGGATCAGGCTCAATTGAATCATAACCATTCCTTGTACGTTCCCAGCACGCTACAATGGTTGGCACTTTAGCGATTAAATTTACAGCTCTTTGATAGCTAACTTCTTTTTCGGTTCCCTCTTCATTATAATATCCTGCAAGTGCAGCAACAAATGCTTGTAAAACATCCATAGGTTCTGCCTCCTTCCTCCAATTTTTCATGTTTTTTTGCATTTGAATTGCAATAGAGCGTGAATCTCTCAGATTTTTTTTGAACTCACTAAATTCTTTCTGTGTTGGTAGATGATCATGTAATAATAAGAAACATGTTTCTTCAAAATTGGAATTTTTTGTAAGATCTAAAATATCATATCCACGATAGATTAGTTTACCTTTCTCACCATCAATATACGATATTTTTGTATCAGCAATTGGAATATTTCTAAGACCAATATTTTTTGTTTCCATAATGTTACAATTTTTCAAATACTATTAAATTTTCAAGTGTGCGTAAGATTTACCAATAATTCACTAATTAGTCTAATCTATTAACTATCTTGCATAAAGCATCATTTTTCATTAAATTTTATGTCACAGTCAGAAAGAGAAGTAATGAAGTATGTAGATGCAGAGATTCTTAATGCAACACCTGAATTTTTACAATTGATTCAAAAATGTGATTTAGAAAATCAATTGACTGGAAATACTATATATGATATCTATACGACAATTTTGAAAAAACAACGTGAGAAAAACAAAGTTATCCCAAAAACTAAGTGAACATTATTTTTGGTTTAAATGAGGGATAAGACAACATGATTAAGTTATGACCAAATCTGTTAAAACAAAAATTGTATGCGTATCTCATGAAGAAGATACTGATGGCATAAGTTCTGCAGCATTAATAAAACAAGTTTTTGGCGGTGAAACAATATTAGTAGATTATCCTGGAATGATGGACGCAATGGAGCCATTAAGAAATGATGAAAAGATCAAACATCTTTTTATCTGTGATCTTGGATTAAATAAAAAAAACGAATTAGAGTTTGTTGAGTTACTCTTAGTATTAAGAGAACGTAAGGTAAAAATTACTTACATTGATCATCACGATCTTGATAAAAAAATCATAACACAGTTAGAAAAAAACAATGTGAAAGTTATTCATGATACTAATGAATGTACAACTGTGCAAGTTTATAACGAATATAAGAATAAATTAAATGATCATGCAGCATTTGTAGCAGCTTGTGCGGCAATTACTGATTATATGGAGGATAGACCGATAGGCTCTAAATTACTACAAATTTTTGACAGACAGTTTGCATTAATCAGCGCCACTGTGCTTACATACAATATAGTTGGTCATCAAAACGATCCTGATTATTTGTTACATCTCGTAGATGAATTAAGTGAATCAAAATATCCACATGAAATTCCAAATACATATGAGTTTGCACAGATTCAGGTTGGAAAATTAGCAGAAGTGATTTCCAAAGTAAAGAAATCAATGAAGGTAAAGAAAAATCTTGGTTATATGGAAATTACTGATTCAGGAGCAAGTGGTGCAGTAAATTTTGTTTTAGGTTTATCAGGAAAAGATGTTGGTGTAGCATACAAAGAGCGTGTTGATTATGGAATTTATGCAGTTTCCGTGAGAGGTTCAAAACAATGTAAAACACATCTTGGTAAACTTGTGAGTAAAATCTCGAATACTTTTGGTGGATCAGGTGGCGGGCATGACAAGGCATGCGGTGCGTCTGTTCCTAAATCAAACATTATGAAATTCATTAATCAACTAAATAAACAACTCGAAAAATAAGACACGTATGTGATGGCACATTATGGTTTCATCAATATTTTTCCAAACAGATCTTTTCCTGAAAGCATTTTTTGATGTGCAGTAGATGCCTCTTCAATTTGGAATACAGAATCAATAATAGATTTTATCTTACCATTAGCCATCCAACATAACCCAGATTCTAATTCTGAGCGTGTACCTTGGGTTGATCCAACTATGTTAATACCTTTGAAGAAAATATGCCGAAGATCCGTCATAACGTCATAACCGGTTGTTGCACCTGTGGTCACAAGAGTTTTACCATATTTCAGTAATGAGAGTTCTTTATTCCAGTGTTGTCCACCTATATGTTCATATATTATATCAATTTCTGAACTCTTTGATTTTTGCCTAGAAATTTCTTTGGAGATTTTTTTTACTTCTTTATGCCAATCTTCTTTTCT
>CAZIHG010000074.1:0-17054 GCA_964539205.1 uncultured Candidatus Nitrosopelagicus sp. | reverse complement strand
GATCTAATATTAGATCGCAATGGTCTAACGATCTAAACCAAATACACACAAAAGTTCATCTTTTTTGTTTTGGATATTAGAAAAGCGCCGCCCATCAGACTTGAACTGATGACCAATCGATTAACAGTCGAACGCTCTACCACGCTGAGCTAGGGCGGCACTAAATTTTTCCAAGCAAAATGCGATTTAATCCTTCCGAAATCAATTATTGTTAAATTTTGAAAAAAAATCTGTTATCTCATCGTTATATGCTTCAACTATATCAACAATTTCCATATGTTCATCTGGGGTTGGCTCTCTTTTATGATAAACTTGGAACGCACTTAGTGCAGAACCAACCATCTCTCCCACAAAAAAACCACATAAAAAATCACCAGTGTTTTCACATTTCCACACATCACCAATTCTTGGGGATGCACCAGCATTTTTGTATAGCTCTAAAGTTTCACTTACAAGTTTTTCAGTTTGCTTTTTAAATTCAGTATCTAGAGGCAATCAGATCAGTATTTTGGAATAATTATTTTTCGATTCCTTTTTCCTTCTCAAATTTATAAATTCCATCAAGGAAAACACGATGATCTTTATTTTTTACTCTTGATTTATTTTCAATCTCTGCTGCAGTTTGGGTTACATCAGTTAACACATGCCCAGTAATAATTACATCGTCGCTTTTTGGAACAACTTTAGTTTCACCCCAAATTTTGGTTACTCTTGGTGCACGTTCCCCTTGAAAGTTTTCAATTAACACTTGTTTACCTTCTACTTTAACGTTAATTGGAAAGTGTGAAAAAACTACCTTCATTTTAATTGTATAACCTTCTACAACACCTTCCATTAAGTTTCGTATAATGGATCGTGCTGTGTTCATTATTGCAATACTTGATTTTCTTAAACCACGTGCTTTTATTGATACTTTGTCATCGCTTATTTCTATATCGACTGGAATTTTTTTAAAACTTTTATATGTTTTTCCTAATGGTCCTTCAACATTTAACATATGTGATTTTAGTGAAACCTTAACGTTTTCTGGAATTTTTACTTCGGTTGCAAATTTTTCTAATTGTTTAGTAGACATATCCTAATAGAAAACCTCCTAGACCTTTGTTAGCAGCTTCGTGATGAGACATGACGCCTTGGTTTGTTGTCACTAGTAACATTCCTCTATTGTATGATGGGAGATACTGCTGTTCCCATCCTGAATATTCATCTTTTTTTACTTTGAAACGTGGTGTAATAGCTCCACACTTTGAAATTTTAGCAAATAATTCAATTCTGAATTTACCTCCACGTCTGTCATCAATATACTCAAAATCCTTAATGTATCCATCTTTCTTTAGTGTGTTTAAAACACTTAAAGCTAATTTTGATGTTGGTAGAACAATACACTCTGACTTTCGTCTAGATTCAGTATTATCCAAAGTCACGAATAAGTTTGCTACAATGTTCGTTGCTGGCATTTTCTCACCGTAATTTCCTAAATCCTAGAGAATTTGCGACTTCTCTAAAGCACTGTCTGCATAAATGTAGATCATATTTCATAATACACGATGTGTAACAACCACAAATCTTACACCATCTTGAACCACGTCCAAATTTCTTTTCTTTTCGTTCTGTGTATCCTGTACCACGGTTACCATACTCTCTATTTTTTGCCATTAATCAACAACAACTCCAAATTCTTTGACCAGATATTCTTTTGCTTCAATTGGATTTATTTTATGAGATTTTCCAACACTTGCTTTATGTTTACTCCTTGTTTTTATGCTATATCCAGGTCGTGATAATCTCACAGATACATCCATACCTAGAATTCCAATTTTTGGATCATATTTTATTCCAGGAATATCAATATGTTCTAAAATCCCAAATGATAAGTTTCCCACTATGTCAATTGATCTACTATTGACACGGTTTCCTTTTGCTTCAAACAATCTTTTTAACAAATCTTTGGCATCTTTACCTCTTACTGTGACTGACGCACCTATTGGTTCACCTTTTCTAACACCCCAATCTCTTTGTGCTTTTTTGGCAGAACGGTTACATGATTTTTTATTTGAGATTTGATCTAATGCTTTTTTTGCAGTTTCTACTGCATCACCAGATTTACCAACACCCATGTTAAGAACAACTTTTTCTAATTTAATCTCCCTCATCACGTTTTGGGTTTTTTCTGTCATCTGATCACTCAATTTGTATCACCGATTTGTCTTTACCAACTGGCATAACCATATCTGCTGGAATTTCAATTTGTCTATCATCTAATGTAATATTGACCAGTTTAGGTAAGATGAATGTACCCTTCTTAATTTCATCAACAGTACCAATTTTTCCTGCATTAACACCTCTTGTAATTAGACCTTGTACGCCTTTTTCTAATTTGATTACTTCAAGTATTTTTTGTTCTGGTATTTGTAATATACATGCGTCACCAACATTTACACTCGTATCATCAATTAATGAACGACCATCATGAAATCCAATTTGTGTTTTACCAATTTTGTTGGTTGTTTTTGATTTTATTTGAGCCAGTTTTTTAGTTTTTTCTGTCTCATTAATTATAATTGGCTGTAATAATTCACCATTTTTTGGTACTAGGCGGTAAATCTCATTCACTCCGTCAAGTTGCACTACATCCATAAGTCCAATTCCGTGATGCAATGATTTTCGTTTTACACCATCAACTGTAACTTTGCCATTGTATATAGCAAATTTTGCCTCTCTCAAATTTTTAACAATTTTCAGCACATCACGTAAAAACACTGCAGATGGAATTGACACATTTTTACCATGTGGACCTGGTTTCACAGTTACTACAAACCGCTTATTTTTTCTAGTTATTCCCCAAAATAGTGGAGCCATCTGTCGTTTTAATTTTTTAGATCCAGCAATGTGTACCAATTATTTTTCCTCCACCTTCTTTCTTTTCACTGATTTTTTTTCTTCTACTTTTGAAGTAGTTTTTTCTTTCTTAGGTGATTCTTCTTCCGCTTTTAATTCTTTTTTCACCGGTTCATCTTTTTTTACTGATTCAGATCTTGGTTCTCTAACATCTTTTCCTTCCAGTTTATTCATTCTCCATTTGTCATCAGTGTTTAATCCAGTGACTTCAATATTGCTTGTATGTATGTAAACATCATATTTTTCTCCTTTCAATTTTTCTTTTTTTACACCTTCAATTGTTAATCCATTATTAGCTGCAGAAACTTCGGTTACTTTTCCATCTACACCAGTAAATTCACCACGTATTACTTTTACAGAATCACCTTCTACTACACGAACATGTTTTTTACCATATTTTTTTCGTAGATCTTTTGATAATTGGCATGACATCTGTGCACTTCCTGTTTTCATGTCTGCATAGTAGATTTGCCGATTTCTCATTTTAGTTGGCTTCATTTTATAACACCATTGATGCCAAGTTTGCGACTCTTGGCCATTTTTCAGTTGCTTCTAATGCAACTGGTCCTTTGATATCAGTTCCTTTCACTTCGCCTTCAGGAGTTATTATAACAGCTGCGTTGTCTTCAAACTGTACTCTTACACCATTGATTCTATTAATTGCATATTTTTGTCTAATTATCACTGCACCAAAAATCTGTTTTTTGAGTTCAGCTGGACCTTTTTTTACAACAACATTACAAAAGTCACCAACTGCAGCCGCTGGTAATCTTGATACTCGAGTTTTATGATTATGTACATTTACTACTTCCAAAATTTTTGCACCTGTATTATCTGCACAAACTATCCGTGCACCAACTGGAATTGATCTGGTCACATATAGTCTAAAGTCAACTACATTTTTGCCACCTTTACTTCGTGCACCGCCCATTTATTTGACCTCCACTACTACAAATGATATTGATTTTGCTAATGGTCTACATTCAGCTGCAATTACTATATCACCTTCATTAACTTCTAAATTACTTGGTACATGTGCATGTATACTATTTTTACCTCTTGCATACCTTTTGAATTTACTAAAGTATATTGGTGATTCTTTTTGTATTACTACAGTATTTTTTGCTTTATTCTTTACAACTTTACCTTCAAATAATTTACCACGTACTGATAACGTACCATTAAATGGATTTTTTTTATCAGTTTTATCTGGTTCGTTTTTCAGCGGTTTAACATTAATACCAATATCTCTAGTCATAGTAATACCTCCAATCGTTCATGTGGACGTTTCAATAAATCTAATCCGTTAATAATGTCTATTTTATCATTTTTAGTAACTTCAAACTTGCATGTACTTTTTGGTATTGATTTTTCACCAAGTTTTGTATTTAGTATTAACATATTTTTAGTCTCATTAATAATCATTCCAGAAATTCCTATCAAACTCTTATTTGTTGATTCAATAACAACACTGTTCATTCCAATTAATTCAGATATTGAACCCATCATTTCTTTTTCATCTCATTTAGTCTAGTTAGTAATCTCGCAATGTCTCTTTTTATGGGTTTAATTTTTCCAGATTCTTTTTTTAAAGTTCCTTTGGCATTTTCAACCTGAAGTTTTGATAGTTCAGTACGCATTTGTTCAATTCTATCTTTGAGATCTTTTTCATTCATTTCACGAACTGCTTTCATTCTCAATTTACTCATTATTTCAGATCCTCCTCAGCTTCTTCCATACTATCAATTTTTTCAATTTTTACTTCCTCCATTTTAACTAATTCTGATTCAGTTTTTGCTTCTGTACTAATTTTATCAGCTTCTCGTTTGATTCTTTCGTCTTCCTCTTTTTGTGATTGAGTTTTTCCTTTCATCTCAAATTCAGGAATAAGTTTTTCTTTTCTTGCAATTCTAATTCTTATTCCAATTAATCCCATAGGTGTTTCAACATGTACAATATCCTCAGAAACAATAACATCTGCATGGTGTCCAGCTCTTGGTAAAATACCAGCTACATGTTTTTCGAATGCTGATCTATCACCACGTAGCTTTCCTGATATTGTTATCTGTGTACCCATTGCACCATTTTCCATTATTTGCTGCATTGTCCACATTGTTGCACGTCTAAATGCAGTACCTCTTTCAAGATGTGCAGCCATTCTATTACACATTACTCTTGGTGAAAGTTCAGGTTTTTTGATTTCTTCTACAGACAACTGAGGATTTTTTAGACCAAACTCGGTTTCAAGTTTTTCAGTCAGTTCTCTAATACCAGTACCCTTTCTACCTATGACTATTCCTGGACGTGTTACATACAATACCACTCGTGTACCAGTAGGTGTTTTAGAAACTTCAACTTTTGAAAAACCTGATTCTTTGATTTTAACTTTTAGGTAATTATTTAGTAGCATCATGTTATAGTTATCCTTGATTACATTTTTTACTGCAGACATAATTATAGCTCCTGGGCCACCAATTCGAAATGCGTCATAATATCATTCTTTGGTGTTGCACGACCTTGTGCCCTTGGAATAACTCTTTTAATAGAAACACCTTTTTGCGCTGTTGCATTAACAATTTTTAATCTATCCATATCCATTCCTTTGTATTCAGCGTTTGCTTCTAAGTTATCTAATAATTTTAGAACTTCATTTACTGCTTTTTCAGGATATCTGCCAGACATTACACCAGGATCTGTCCTGTGACCAACCTGATTTTTGAATCGTCTAAATGGAATGCATCTTTTATGTTCAATAACACTTTGAAGATAATCTCTTGCCTTTTCAATTGTTAATCCTTTAATGGCGATTGCAATTTCTCTTGCATGTTTATGTGATATTTTTTTCTCTCTCATAGATGCTCTTACATGTCTTGTTGAATCATAACTTTGAAATGCGTAGTCGTATCTTCCCATTTTAATCACTTTAATGGTACATACAAGCTAGATCTAGATGCACCAACTCCTGGTGCACCATGACTGACTTTTTTGTTCGTAATCACATATTCACCTATATAATGTCCAATCATTTCAGGTGAAAATGTTATTGGGGTAAATTCTTTACCAGAATAAACATTTACTGTTACCCCTAACATATATGGTAATATTATAAGATCTCTTTGATGTGTTTTAATTTGATTTTTATTTTTTCCTTCTTTTGCTAATTTGATTTCTGCGATTAATTTCTTTTTATTGTCTGAAAGTCCTCGTTTTAATGAACGTCTTTGCCTGGAATTAAGTAAATTAAATAACTCATCATTAGATATTTTATTTAATTCCTCAGTAGATTTGCCCTTAAAATTAAATTCCTTTACCATTTTTTCTCACCAATTGTATTAATCGTGTAATAATATGTCAATTTATAGCATTCCTATTTTTGTAGCCAAATCTCTTGCTTTATCTGTGGATTCAAATTTCACAAATGCCTTTTTACCATAAATCGTTCTAGTAGTATCAACATTGACACTGTTTTCATTATAGAGTATTTTTACAGCTTCATGTATCATTGGTTTTGATGCCTCTTTTTTCACCAGGAAGCAAATTTTTTGCTCATTTTCAACCATTGCAAATGTCTTCTCTGTGATATACGGTCGTATTATAATTGCAGTTGCTTCTTCTACATTCATTTTAATGTCACCATTAATTCTAAATGATTTGATTTTATCTGAGAAATTTCTTTTAATGCGTTTTTGGAAAATATAGTTAATCTAATTAAACTACCTCCTGGTGCAAGATTTAACACACTAAGATCATTTACTGAGCAAACATCAATTCCTGGTATACCAGAGCATGCTTTTGAAATTTTTTCAGTGTTAGATACAACAAAAATAGCACTTTTACCAATCTTTGATGTGCGTCCTCTCAGTGCAACCTTCCCTGTACGCTTTTTTCTTTTTTCAAGTCTTTTTACATCTTGAGTTATCTTAAGATTATTTAAAACAGATATCATTTTATTAGTAGTAGAAATATTTTCAATTTCATCTGACACAATAACTGGGAACGATGTGATTCCTTCTATTTTATGACCGCGCATTTGTATTAGTTCTTTTGATTTTGTTGCAGCGATAGCTGAACATAATGCTAGCTTATTTTCCTTTTTGTTGATTTTTTTGTAAATGACCTTATTAACATAAGGACGGTGTGCCTGTCTTCCACCTCTTGTGCCAGCTACTTCACCAGCTTGCCCTTGTCTTCCACCTCCACCACCTTTCATTCGTGCTATTCTTGCAATGCCTCTACCAGTAGGAGGATCATTTGAATCAGCTACTACGTCTTGTCCTGCAGTTGGATGTGTTGCGTGTTTTTGGAATCCATGTGATTCTAAATTAATGTACGCTTTATGAATTAAATTCGAATTTAGTTTTGTTTCAAATACATTTGGCAAATCAATCTTTTCAGATTTTTTACCATCTAGTGTTAATACATCAACTTTCATTAAATTACAACCTCTAAAATATTTGGTTTAATGATTTTTTTTGGTTCTTTTCGTATTTGTTTTCTTAGTTTAATTAATCGTCTATATGTTCCAGGAACTGAACCCTTTAGAATGATAAAGTCGCCATTAACATTGCCAAAATGTTTAAACCCACCATCAGGGTTTATTACAAACTCTTCTTTTGTGGTATTACTCATTACCATTATTCTCTTGTTATATTCAATTCTTTGATGAAATCCAGTTTGCCCTGCTCTTGGCACTGTATACATTACATTTTGTGGTGATATTGGACCTAGTGAACCTAGTTCCCTAACAGTTTTTCTTGATTTATGTTGTTTTCTTTTTGCACCGAATCTATAGATTACACCTTGCCAGCCTTTACCTTTTGTAATAGCTGCTGTATCAACATATGTTCCATTTTCAAAAACTTGATCAATTTTTACTTCTTTTCCTAATAATTCTTTTACAAATGTAAATTGTTTTGATACATCACCGCCTTTTACTCCAATTTCAAAAATATATGGTGATTTTTGTTCTAATCCTACCAACCTTGGCGTGACTGCAACTATTGCATAAATCTCTTTGATGTTACCCAGAATTTTCTCAGCTTCTTCCAAATCATTATCTTCAGCTTTAATTTTTATTAATTTTTCAACATTTTTTGGTGCATCTTTTGTAAAAACATCAAATCTTGCATATCTTCCATTGGTATTTTCACCATAGCCTCGGATTCCTATAATAACTAATGGCGGTGTGGCAATTACAGTTCCTAATGTTACTATTTGTTTTCCATGATTAGGAACATGTTCACGTTCATCAATACTGACTAATTGTACACAACCAGCCTTAAAACCAGCATGTGCTAATAATCTTGGTTCATCAGAATTCACATTTGGCCATCCTCGTATCCTGCCTTCCATGCTTTTAGCACGTCCCCTAGGCGAATATGCTAGACTTCCTCTCCTCGGTTGACTATGTTTTCTATGACCCATCGATAATCGAAAAAAGTCGTTAACCGTCTTATATACTAAATGGATTTCCTAAAATTTTTATGATATTTTCAATGAAAATTTCTAAAAATTTGATAATTCACTTAGTAATGAAAAAATTGTAATAGATCCTATTGCAATCCCTCCAATTCCTAGCAAAATTGCCAAAATCAGAAAATTTTTTCGGTTTGCCATATTAATTGTATATTTATTTTTAATTTATTTGTTAGAGAGTAATATGACGTTAAGTACCGAAAGACACCCTAATATCGCCTCTTCAAGTCGTACTGTTTCTGTCCCTTGATTTGGGAAAAAATTTGCAGTTTTTGAATTTTGTATATTATTAATTTTGTTTCCCAGAATATCATGTATTCCTTTATCAGTAGAACCGAAAACAACCAAAATTGGCTTTTCAGATTTTTTTAACTGAGCAATAAATTCCTGTTTAAGTGGTTTTGCTTTCCTACTAGTTAATAATTTAATTCCATTCCAATCCGATAAGAGTGAGAATAAGTTACCAGATTGTCTTACACTATAACTCCAATAATCAGGAATTTCATCCTTTGAAATTTCTTTAATTAAAAAATTTGGTGAAACTTCCTTTATTTTTACTATAATTCTTTTTCCAACATCATGTTTACTATGATAATTAATAATATGTTTAATACCAATATCTACACCTTTTTTACCATTCACCCTAACTATGATGCCTTCCCTAATGTCACCTTTTTTTATTTTTTTAGAGTCTGATGTACCAATCTGATTTGGTATTTTCAATGGAGGTAACACACCTGCAAATTTTAAAAGATTTGTTTTTCCAAAAACATCACGCCTAAAATACTGGGGGGTCTCTAAAAATTTTAAAATTGTTAAAAATAATTTTAGATCACCTTCATTTTTTTTACCATCATGATAAATTATTATTTCATTAATTCTAAATATGCCACATGATCTTGCAATAAAAGCAATTTTTCTAGTTTTATTTTCCAATGTTTTTTCATCAGATAATGCTGAATCTGGTATTGCTATTGATAATTTCATATTAGTATTTAGTTGATACTTGATTAAAAATTTATTTTGTTTTTGCTTGATATTTTGTTTTTGCTTGTTTAGTAAGTTCTTTTATTTGTGCATCATCAATGAATTCAAATTCTTTTGTTTTTAATTTTACCTCTGACATTTTGATATTCTCACCATCGTCTTCTGCTTCATTTGAATTCTGAATTGTAGATATAGCTAACATTTTTGCCTCGTCAAATGTTAAATCCGGTTTGTAGTTTTTTTCAAGGAATTCATTTGCAACGTCAGCGTTACCACCAATTGCAATAGCATTGTATGAAATGTATGCACCACTAGGATCAGTCAGATACAATTCACTTCCATTAGAATCTATTCCACCAATGATCAATGAAACACCAATTGGTCTAGCACCACCATATTGTGTATATTGTTGGCACTGATCAGCTAAATGTTTTGCTACTGTCTCTACTTCAACAGGTTCATCATATACTAATTTATTACTTTGAGAAAAGAATCTGGCGTTATCAATTTGTACTCTTGCATCTGGAATATATCCAGCAGCTGCTGCACCAAGGTGGTAATCAATTTGAAAAAGTTTTTGTGGTGAATTCAAAATCTGTAATTTTTTTGTTTTCTCATCAACTGCTATGACTATACCATCATTCGTCTTTATTCCTACTGCCAAAGCACCCCTTCTTACTGTCTCAATAGCATATTCAACTTGAAATAATCTACCATCTGGAGAAAAAACTGTAATTGCTCTATCATAACCTTGTTGTGATTGCATCATTACAATCAAAATTCTTTAGAATGGTTAATTTAACATTTGTGATGGAGTTTTGATATGGGCCTAAAAGAAAAAGTTGTAATTATTCCTCTTGCATTAGCCGCATTAGCAATTTTTGGGTTTGGTGTCTATAACACAGCCTGTAATCATTCTTTTTTCAGTTTCATTGGTTGCTAAAAATCATGATTTTGTTGAATGAAATTCAGCAAACTTATCTTATCTTAGACAACTAAGAGAGAACATGTCAATTAAAATTAATATTTCTAGTTCAGATTCAATATCTAATCAAGACTTGAAATTAATTCAATCATATTTTAACGAAGTACCACTAAATGAAATTTTGATTGGTCTCAAA
Source organism: uncultured Candidatus Nitrosopelagicus sp. (assembly GCA_964539205.1). GTDB lineage: Archaea > Thermoproteota > Nitrososphaeria > Nitrososphaerales > Nitrosopumilaceae > Nitrosopelagicus. The sequence goes on along the minus strand of CAZIHG010000074.1, from coordinate 6,573 downwards.
TTTGCAAAAAATAGATGGCGTGCAAAAGACGCTGGCACACTTAAAGTTGGGCGAAAAAGTATAATTCAAAAAGAAATTCACTCAGTTACATCTGAACAAGCTGATTGGCGCTTGAAGCATTGGAAATTAATGATTGCAAACTATAGAAAGCGTGGATATAGCTACCCAACAATTTCTAGAATTAAAAAAACACTCAATGAAATAAGTAAAAATAATTAAATTTGTTCTCGTTCTTGTAGAATATTTTCTATTGTAGTACTTGATGGTGGATCTGGCATAATTTCCCTAGTATTTCCTTCTACAATCGATTGAGCCTCTTCTAATATAGACATTGCATCGGAGTTTGTTGTTTCAATTGATGTTAGTGACCCATCATGTGTAATTGATGATCCTGAAACTATATCACCAAGCATGTTAGAAAGATCTTGCATTGATTCAGATACGGTAGGCATCATTCCATCTAGCGATGTACTCAAGCCTTTGATAATTGACATACATGGACTTAGTGTCACAACAACATCACCAAGTTCTGATACAGTATTTAATCTAATTTGGATTTGCTCCATCGATAATTTTGTTTTTTTAATCATTCTTTGATGTTTTCTAATTTCAGCTAATTCATTCGCATATACTTTTGCATAAGATTCATTATTTGATTTTTTTGAATCAACAATTTTTTTAAATATCACATCGTTTTTTTGTTGTAATTTTGTATCAATTTCTGCTAGTCTTTTAACTTGTGTTTGAAGTTTTTTTTGCGCAGCATCTAATCTATTTTTTAGAGGTGCATCTGGTCTAACCTTACCCATAAAAGCCTGAGATAATTTTTCATTATTTTTAAGGGCATTCCATTTATCAGAAAATGATACCATGAACTTTGTTTATAATTAGGCATTTTATAACGGAACTAAAAAAAAATAATCTAATTGGATCAAATTTTATTACGTATATTCAATTTTCATTCCTAATTAACCAAATGTAAATGTAAAAATTTCAAAATTTGGCTCATTTACCTTGATAACTAATTGATGTGATTCACTTATCTCTGAATTAATTATATTGTATAATCTTGGTTCAGAAATCAAAATTTTACTTTCCTTATTTAGATCAAAACCAGTCATGTCCTTTGGAACTAAATCACCATCAAGAAATATTTCTAAATTTGAATTATTTCTCGCAACTATGTTTACTTGTTTTGCGTTATACTTTAAAGAAATTAATCCATTTTCTGATATAAGCTTCATTCCATCCTCTGAATTTTTCCACATTCCATCTAAATAGAAATAATGTTGTTTTGTTTCAGATGGAATATTGTAGTCAACCGTCTTTTCTGGATGAAATCCCTCCTCATTTCCTATCTGGTTTCTATTGCTTGCAAATTTGTAACCAAAATAAAGTTCTGGAGTTCGAAATGTTCCATGTTCAAATTCTTTTAGTTCAGTCATTTCAAAATTATTAACTATGATACCAAGTGATTTTGCACGATCTTCTAATAATTTTTGAATTACTTGCTCGGTTTCTTTGTATGATCCTTCACCAATATGATCATATCTGATATATCCATTATGATCAGCTATGTACTTTCTTGGCCAATATTTATTTTCAAATGCATTCCAAATCTCTTTTTCATTATCTAAAATTACAGGATAATTAATACCAAATTTTTCTACCGCCGTTGATACATTATCTTTATTTTTTTCAAATTCAAATTCTGGGGTGTGTATTCCAATGATTACTAACCCATCATCATTGTATTTTTCATCCCATGCTGTGATGTATGGTAGTGTTCTAATACAGTTTATGCAACTATATGTCCATATATCATATAACACAACTTTTTCTTTTATTGTTTCTTTTATATCACCGTATGTTATGTTAATGTACTCAGTACCAACAAGTAAATCTGGCGCTTTAGTTAATTGTGTCTTATCAGCAATCTGAAAATTATTGGTTGTATTTCTTTTTAGATCTATTTCATTGTATGAAAAAGATATGATCATTAGTCCTATAATGATGACTATACCACATACAATTGCAGTTTTAATCTCAGTTTTCATATTATACATCAAGAATTAGATTATTTAGAAGTGGAAAACTTGCTATAATGGCTAATTGGTTGAAAAATACCAATATACCAAGAATCACAATAAATGAGCCTAAAATAACAGAATAATACTTCAAATGCTTACTAATTTTTTGAACAAATCTGTTTGCTTGGCTAATGAATATTCCCATAATTATGAACGGAATACCAATACCAATAGAATATGAAAGTAGGAGGTTGAAGGCAATTCCTGGAGTAATTGTAGCTAATGTAAGAATTGATCCCAGGATTGGTCCAACACATGGTGTCCATCCTGCAGCAAATGCAAGACCGAAAATAAATGAAAGTGGAAAACTTGCACCAGTTTTTGAAGGAAATATTTTCTTTTCAAAATTTAATTTTTGAATTTTGGAACTTAATATCATAAAAATACCAAAAGATATAATTATGATTCCTCCAATTTGGTTAAAATTTGTAATTAAATCATTTGATGATGAAATAAAAACTGAATTAATTGCAACACCTAATACTGAAAAAACTATTGAGAAACCTAAAACGAAGAATATTGTATTTAACACAACATTAGTTTTGTTTATTAAAAGTGTCCCTGATTTAGTTGATTTTGTTAAATCCGAAATTGTAGTTCCAGAAATGTATGCTAAAAATGCTGGAACCATTGGAAGTATACACGGAGCAAAAAATGAGCTCAAGCCAGCTATTATTGCAAGAAAAATGTTGACTTCCATAATCAATAGTTAACAATTGAATTTATAATATTGTTTTTTATTCAATTACTTTTTATCTAACTAAAATTTGTTAATTTCATGAATAGACGATTTATTATTGTTGGAATTATCCTAGGTATAGCTGTGTCAATGGCGTTCTTTATGGGTTCACCAATGTTTGGTGGATACGATATGATGCGTTAATTAATTTAGATTAAATTTTCTTTTTGCCTTTTCAAAAATCTGTATAGATAATTCTATATCATTTTCTGATAACCAACCTGAAATAGAAATTCTAATCCGTGCTTCATTTTTTTTAACTGTTGGATAACGAATTGCTTGTGCAAATATACCCTGACTCATTAAAAATCTTGAAAATTCAATTGCTTTCTTTTCATTCCCGATTATAATTGGAATTATTTGACTAGTTGATGTAGTAGAAAATCCTGCATCATTTAATCTATGATGAAATTGATTAATTTTTTTCCATAATTTCTTTCTATATGTCTCTCTGTTTGAATTGAATCTTTGTAATGAATACTGATTGATAGATGATGGTAGTGCAGATGTGTAGATGAAAGTTTTTGATGTGTTTATACACAGATCAATCAAATCTTTTCTTCCTGATGCATATCCTCCAAAACTTCCTAGTCCTTTGCTTAAACTACTAATGTATACATCGATCTTTTTTTGAACATTAAAAAATGCGCCAGTTCCTCTTCCATCTTTTCCAAAAACAAAATCTCCATGTGCATCATCCAGTAAAGTGATTAATTCTTTCTTTTCTGCAATCTCAATTATTTCATTCAGTTTAGACCAATCACCATCCATACTGAATATTCCTTCAGTTACAAGAAATTTTTTTCCTTTCACTTTTTTAATTTTTTTTTCTAGATCATCCATGTTATTATGTTTAAAAATTTTGATTTTTGATCCAGATAGTTTACAGGCTTCAACAATACTTGCATGATTTAATTCATCACTGAAAATTGTATCATTTTTTCCTGTTAGTGCAGAAACAACTCCAAGATTTGCCATATACCCTGTAGGATAAATTATTGTTTTCTCTTGTGATTTATGTCTTGAAAGTTTTTTTTCCAGAATTGTGAAACTTTGGTCATTTCCAGCAACAAGCCTTGAGCTTGATTGAAATTGTGAATATTTATTTTTACCAGGTTTAATTCCAAGGTAATCATTAGATGAAAAATTAAGCAGATTTTTTTTGTTAATTCTAATGTATTGCTTCTCAATTTTACTATCTTGAAGTGTTCTTAAGAAATTATTCTTCTTAATTTCACTTAATTTTTTTTCAAGTGAGCCAAATTTAGGCTTCAAGATCAATCTCTTCAATCATTTTTACATCTTTCTGCATAGAATTTCCATCAAGTGTTAGATAACCGGCACTAATTATTCCATTTGCTCCACTCAGCAACAATTCTTTTCCATCATCTTTTAGATTGACTTCTCTCCCACCCGATATCTTAATAATACTTTTTGGAAGTAAAAATCGTAAAACTGCAAAAACTCGTAATATTTCTTCTAAACTAAGAGGAGTTTGTAGTTCTAATGGAGTTCCTGGAAATGGAACAAGTAGGTTTACCGTGACTTCTTCTGGATCAAGTTTTCCAATTGCTTGTACTAATTCTTTTCTTTGATTTCTAGTCTCACCCATTCCAATAATTCCACCTGTACATAACTCTAGTCCGGCTTCCCTCGCTATATGCAATGTATTAACTCTATCTTGATATGTATGGGTTGTACAAATTTCGGGAAATTTTGATTCTGATGTTTCTAAATTATGATTATATCTTATTACTCCTAATTCTTTTAGTTTTTTTGCTTGTTGTATGGTTAAAAATCCCAAACTACACTCTATTGGTATTCCAACTTTCTCATTCACCTCTTCAATAATATGGCAAACTTGTTGAAAGTCAATTTCAGATGGTTCTCTCCATGCAGCAACTAAGCAATATGAGTGCGCACCTGCGTTTTTTGCATCAGTTGCTTGTCTAACAACCTCTTCTGAAGTCATTAATTGATATTTGTCAATTCCAGTATCAAAGAATGCAGATTGACTACAAAATGTACAGTCTTCACTACAATAATTTTTTTTGATATTGGCTAATTGCTCTACATCAATTTTTGTGCCTTGAAATATACGCGTAATTTCATTTGCCGCATTTGATAAATCCTTCAGAAACTTGTCATCTATATTGAATAATTTGTTAATCATTTGATTAGTAAGTTTTTTTTTGTTAAGAATCATATCTTTATAATTAAAAATTAATTGTTTTGTGTCATTCATATTCACAACTAAAAAATTCAGTAAATAAGCGTTAACTTGTATAAAATCTATGGTTAACCATTAATTACTCGTAAAAATTAAGGGTTTTATGAAAAATTCTAACTCCGTATGGCATCCTAATACACAAATGTCTGAATGGGGTAAATTTCCTGAAATTGTCTCTGCAAAAGGAATGTGGCTTTATGATTCAAAAGGTGGAAAAATGCTTGACGGTGTTGCAAGTATGTGGTGTAATGTTTGGGGCCATTCAAAACCTGAACTGATTTCAGAAATTATAAAGCAGACTAAAATCCTTCAACATTGCTCTTTGTTTAATCTAACTCACGCTCCTGCAGAAAAATTCTCCAAAAAACTATTGAAATTAAATCCAAAAATGGGTTCAGTCTTTTTCTCAGATAATGGCTCCACTGCAATGGAAATATCAATCAAACTTGCATTACAATATTGGCGAAATATTGGTGAAGGTAAGAAAACAAACGTTGCAACACTAGAAAATGGATATCACGGGGATACTTTTGGTGCAATGTCTCTAGGATATGTGCCTGAGTTTTTTTCAAAATTTCGTTCAAAATTGTTTACAACTATTCAGTTTCCCGTACCAAGATCATTTAGAATTCCTAGAAATATATCATCAAGAGAGTATGAAGAGCAATGTATTGCCAAAATTGAAAAACGATTAGAGAAGGATGATTCCATAGCTGCATTTGTTATGGAAAGTGGGGCACAGATGGCAGGTGGAGTAATTATATATCCAAAGAATTTTCAGAAGCGAATAGCCAAAATATGTAAAAAAAATAATGTTTTGTTGGTACTAGATGAAATTGCAACTGGTTTTGGTAGATTAGGCTCTATGATTGAATATGAATCTCAAAATTCTATTCCGGACATAGTTTCATTTGGAAAAATGATTACTGGTGGATATCAAACTTTTGCAGCTACTCTAACTACAAAAAAAATATCTAATTCATTCCTTGGAGAATTCTCTGAGATGAAACATATCTTCCATGGTCATACGTATACTGGAAATCCTACTGCAGCTGCTCTATCATTAAAAAATTTAGAACTATATCAAAAATATAATCTAATTAAAAGAATCCAAAATAGCTCTAAAATTTTCAAAGAACGAGTTGAAGAAATTTCTGATATTGATTTGGTAGGTGATATACGTCATAAGGGAATGGTTATGGGAATCGAGCTTGTTAAAAACAAGAAATCAAACAAACCTGCTACTTTTTCTCAGTCAACCAATAAAGTGGTATTTGAAGAAGGTAGAAAAAATAATATCTATTTCCGCACACTTGGGAATATCATAATGCTTGTTCCACCTTTGGCAATATCTCAAAAAGATTTGAATTTCTTGATTGATGGTACAATTAAAACAATCAAATCTTTGTCTGGTAAACAACTATGAACTCTCTTTTTGTAACAGGTACTGATACTGATGTTGGTAAAACATGCATTACTGCAAGCATTCTCAGTTATCTTTCTAAGATGAATGT
>CAZIHG010000073.1:0-3417 GCA_964539205.1 uncultured Candidatus Nitrosopelagicus sp. | reverse complement strand
CTACAATTTTTGAGCCTTTCATATCTTCATAATTATTTGAGCCCTTAATCTCAACATCAATTCCTTGTTCTGATAGCATGTGGTTGAGATCCATTGCCTCTCCCTGTGGTAATCCTTCAGCAATGTCCAGAAGTAATATCTGATCATCAAGTCTCTTTAATGCTGAGAAGAGTGCAGCATCTCCACCTACTTTACCTGCACCGATAATTGTTATCACACTATGCGCTCAAAATACTGATTAATTAAATCTTAGTTTGAATTTTAAACAGATTTTTATGTATTTTCACTGTTGATACTTTATGGTTCTAATGATTGATGCACAGATTGCTGGAATCTCAGGAGATATGATATTATCGTCTTTAGTAAGTCTAGGAGCAAATAAATCAAGAATTATTGAGGGCATTTACACCGCAGAATCATTTTTAGATAATTCTAAAATTACAAATATTGATTTTATATCTGTACAAAAAAATGGAAAAGATGCAACACAATTAATCTTAGAAATTGATGAAAATGTTAACGAAAGAAAGGCTACAGATATCAAACACTGTATTATAGAATCATCAAAAAAAATTGGATTATCTGAATCTGGTTTAAATTTTGCAACAAATACTATTAACACTCTCATTTCTGCTGAATCCAAAGTGCATGGAGAACCAGATTCATCAGTTCATTTCCATGAAGCATCTAGCATTGACACTGTTGTTGATATTCTTGGTACTGCAATTGCATTAGATGATTTGAATCTGTTTAAAGATGAAATAATCTGTTCTCCTGTTGCAATAGGTGGTGGTACTCTTGAATTTTCACATGGTAAAACATCAAATCCTGCATATGCAGTTCTGGAGATTTTCAAAGATTCTGAAATTATAATTCAGGGCGGAACTATCACCGATGAATTAACTACTCCTACCGGAGCAAGTATCCTAGTTAACTTGGCAAAAACATGTTCTGAATTTTATCCACCAATGAAAATAAATTCTGTAGGATATGGTGCTGGATCAAAAGATTTTGGAGAATTTGCCAATGTACTAAAAATTGTAAATGGCAAAACAAAGATGAATCTAGTCAAAGATACAGTCCAAATTCTAGAGACAAACGTGGATGATGTATCTGGTGAGGTTTTAGGAAATATGATTGAAAAAATCATGTCAAGCGGAGCAAAAGACGTGACAATCACTTCTGGTATTACAAAAAAAGGTAGACCAACTCAATTGATATCTGTGATTTGTGATTCAGAATCAATGAATTCTATTTTGGAATTATTAGTAAATGAAACTAAAACTCTTGGTGTTAGAATCCGAAATTCAGAAAGATATGTAGTTCCTAGATCAATAAAACAGGATACAGTGGAAATTGATGGTCATGAGTTTCCAATTCATTATAAAATAGTTAAAGGAAATTCCCATTTTAAAATAGAGTTTGAAGATATTAAATCAATTTCAAATTGTCTGAATAAACCATTTCATCAGATTGAAAATCTGGTTAGAGAAAAGATAATGGAAAAAGATGAATAAATTATCACAACTTCTTGATTGGTTTAATGATAAAACCAGTGTTTTGGTATCACTTTCCGGGGGGGTTGATAGTGCATTAGTTGCTTATGCTGCATTTCAAAAACTTGGAAAACGCTCATTTGCCGTCACTGCTGATTACAAGACACTTTCAGAAGAAGAACTTGCAAGTTCTCAGCAAATTTCTAATGAAATCGGAATTCAACACATCATAATTAATTACAACGAATTAGATAATGAAAATTTTGTTCAAAACGATAAGAACCGATGTTTTTACTGTAGAGATGAGCTTTCAGAGAAACTTATTGAAACAGCAAAACAATTACAGCTAGAATTCATTGTAGATGGAACTCATACCGATGATCTCGGTGATTATAGACCAGGAATTGATGCTTTACGAAAAAATGGAATAAAAAGTCCACTTTTAGATGTGAACTTATCTAAAGATGAGATAAGGACGATTTGCAAAAAAATTGGATTAACAATTTACAATCGACCATCTAATTCTTGTCTTGCATCTAGAATTCCTTGGGGGCAACGAGTAACAGCAGAAAGGTTAGCAAGAATAGAAATGGGTGAGACTATTATTAAACAGTTAACAGGATTTGAACAGATACGAGTACGAGATTTAGATGGTGCTGCGAAAATTGAAGTTGAGCCAAGTAATGTTTCATTATTATATGATAATAATTATCTGGAGCAAATCATTACAAAATTTCAAATGATAGGATTTCGCTCAGTAATTGTTGATCCTGAGGGATACAAGTCAGGTAAACTGAATTTGATTTGAAAAGTGATATTAATGTTTTAAGAATATTGTTTGTCTACTTCTAGCAGTAATTATGATTACTGTAATAATTGCAATTACCAGAATAAATTGTATCATGGTACCAAATTCTGGAATAACTTTTGTTCCAATTATTTGAATTTTGACATCTCCATCTTTTATTGGTATGTAAAGAGAACGTGTATCTATGGTTGTTTCAATCTCTGAAAACTGTGTTTGAATAGGTATTTGGCTATTAGATGCATAAATCATCACAATAAATTTTTCATCAAATCCATTCTGATCCACAGCGTCTATACTATCTCTAGGAATCTGAAGATTCAACGCACCATTTGTATCTGTGTTAATTGCGATATCTAATGATAATTGATTAGGATTTAGTTCCATTGATTCTATTATACCACCTTTTAGTGTATAATTAACATCAAATGTTCCACCCTGAGGAATCAAAACCTCATAATCCGATTTAAAATCAGTTCCGGTATTCTTAAAGAACTTTACAGATAATTCGGTAGAGTCCTGCCCATATACTGCCTTGATAACGACAGTTCCTTCATTTTGCCACTGTGATCCTTTTGCAACAAATGTTTTTGTAAATTTTCCATCATCTGTAACAGACACTTGAGCAATCTCAGCTAAATTTGTACTACCAGTACTTTCAGAAAATACCTGAATTGACATATCGAGACCTGATATCACTTTTGTTACAGAGCCAGTAATTGTAATTACATCTCCCTCATTATATGCCGTCTTATCTGTTTCGATAGTGATTTGTTGTCCAGCATTTTGTGCAAAAGATACAGGAACTGAAATAATGAAAAAGAACATGATTAGTGAAATTATCTTCTTCATCATACAATGACAACATAGTTGTATATTTATTCTTACTAAGCATCATGTAGGAAGAAATAAAAAAATGAAAAAAAGATGAGTTTAGAGTTTTGGCATAATACTGAGTTTTGTCTTTGCAGATAGTACAATTATTGAAGTAATTGCTACTGCTAGGATTATTGCTGCAATTGTACCAAATTCTGGAACAACATGGGTTCCTATAATCTCAATTGTGGATGCGTCTGCATCAAATGGAACAGTTACTGTGTTTCCATCTTGACTTGC
>CAZIHG010000072.1:0-2494 GCA_964539205.1 uncultured Candidatus Nitrosopelagicus sp. | reverse complement strand
AACTGCTAACCTAGTTTTTATGGGTCAGATGTTTTGGGCGCAGGTAAACCCGCGGAACACTAGTGAATTTTGGAATGTATTAGCACAGTTTGACCCGACAGCACCAGCTTCACCAATTGGTGGATTGATTTACTATATGACGCCACCAAGAGGTTTGGATGTTGCAGCGTTAGATCCATTGAGAGCTGTTGGTTATGTCATATTTATGATAGGAATTGTTATTGTGTTTGGAAAGTTATGGGTTGAACTTGGTGGGTTATCACCAAAAAAGGCTGCACAAAATCTACTTGATGCAGATGTTCAAATTCCAGGATTTAGGAGATCAAATAAACCAATAGAATCCTTACTTAACCGATATATTCCATCTGTAACTCTTATCGGTTCAGCAATACTTGGTTTGATTGCAGGAGTCTCGGATGTTTTAGGAGTATTTGGTACAGGAATTGGAATTTTGCTTACAGTTGATATTTTAATTAACTATTATAACCAGTTAGTTAAAGAACAGGTAGAGGTAGTAATGCCGCGTCTTGGTGCTGCTCTTGGTAGAACATAAAAAAGTTATAATTGTAGGAATCCCAGGTGTAGGGAAAACCTCGCTTGTCACTACTATTGTCGAAAAGTTATCAGAGAGTGGGATTGCTGTAAGTGTTCATAGTTATGGTACATTGATGCTTGATGAGGCAAAGAATATTGGTGTTCAAGATAGAGATGAATTAAGAAAACTACCTGTTGAAAAACAAAAACAACTTCAGAAAAATACAGCAGAAAAAATTTCAAAATTAACAGATGATATAGTATTCGTTGATACACACGCATTCATATCTACGAATGAGGGATTCTATCCAGGTCTACCTAACCATGTAATTCAGATAATCCAGCCTACCCACTTTATTGCAATTTCTGCACGTCCTGAAGAAATTTACAATAGAAGAATGAAGGATGAAACAAGAAACCGTGATAAAGTTTCAATTGAATCAATAAAAAAAGAATTAGCAATTCAGGATTCTATGCTATCTACATGCTCCGTACTTTCTGGATCTCCTATGAAAGTTATATTAAACAATGAGGGAAAGATTGAAGAAGCAGCTAATAATGTAATAAATGCGATAGGTGTGTAAATGGAATTAAATTTTATCTTAAATTTTATTGATGTACTTTTTCTCCAAATGGATTTCTTTGGGATGAGAGAGGGTCCACTTGGTACCGATGATCCTATGGTAAAAGGAGTTATTGCATCAATGTTTGCTGTAGCAGGATTTGGAATACTTTTGAATTTACTTAATTCTGGTATACGTCGAAAAATGGTTGATCAAGTAAAATGGAGACGAATAACAAAGGAGGTTCGCGCTTGGCAGAAAGAACGAATGGCTGCATTTAGATCAAAGGATAATGAAAGAATTGCATCACTAAACAAAAAATCTGCTTACATGAATAAGATGAACATGGAAATGATGCAGATGAACATACGACCAATGATGATTACAATAATTCCATTAATGTTAATCTTCTATTTTGTTCTTCCATCCATGTTCTCATACACAGTAGCTGTTTCACCAATACCACTCAATGTAATTCCTGGAGATTGGTTTGAGTTAACTTGTACTGCACTTAAAGTGGAAGAGACAACATACTGTCAAGAAGAACATGGAATTTATCTATGGGCATGGTACTTTTTATCATCCATTGCATTTAGCGGAATTATAATGAAGCTAACCAAAACCCAAATGGATTTGGGATAAGTTGACAAAATCGGTAGTAGTTTCTGGTCCTCCTGCTATTGGCAAAACTACAGTCGCAAAAGGATTAGCACGAGAATTTAATCTTACACACCTCAGTGGTGGTGATATTCTAAAAGAATTTGCTAATGAACAAGGATTCTCTTCTATAGGTGATGATTGGTGGGATACTGAGGAAGGAATGAAATTTTTAGAGCAACGAAAGAAGAATCCTGAATTCGATAAAAAGGTAGATGAGAAGTTAAAAACATTATTTCAAAATGGAGGTTTTGTGATTACTAGTTATACATTACCATGGATGGTTGATGATGGGATTAAAATTTGGCTTTCAGGTGCTGTTGAGAATAGTGCAAGAAGAATGCAGAATCGTGATAATCTATCTGAACTTGACGCACTAAATATTGTAAAAAAAAGATTCAATGAGAATAAAATAATCTACAAGTCTTTGTATAATTTTGAATTTGGTGAAGATCTATCAGTTTTCGATAAAATAATTGAAACTGATGGGTTAAATGCACAGCAAGTACTTGACGAAGCAAAATCTGTCGTGAGAGACCTGATTTGACATTAACACAATTAGAAAATTTAGTAAAAATTAACGAGGATATAACGAATCCTGAATATGGTGTTTATTATAATAAAAGATCAATCCAAAGTTTGCTTGAATATGGTCTAATCTTGGTCGATAAACCTCCAGGACCAACAAGTCATGAAGTAGTTGCATGGGCAAAAAGAATTCTGCATCTCCCAAAAATTGG
>CAZIHG010000071.1:0-7364 GCA_964539205.1 uncultured Candidatus Nitrosopelagicus sp. | reverse complement strand
ATGTGAACTTCATCAGTTAAAGATGCATCAGCTTCCCTTAATTTTTCTAAATTATTTGAAAATTGTTTAGAACCAAACTCTATCAATTTTTTGGCATTATCAAAGTCACCATCTTCTACACTTTGCTCAGCAAGAGTGATACTAGTTTGAGTAATTTCTGAAATTGAAAGATATGTTATCATATCGGGTTCTGCAGAGTATGCATTTGGTATTGCAAGCATTAATGCAGCAACACCAATGATTACTAAACTTAATTTCTTCACAAAATTGTTTGTTTTGAATCTCTAATATAGCATAAGACTCATTCTAAGATTATAGAATAAGAAACATGCGTATGGTAAAACTCTATTAGCATAAATCTAAGATCACAAACAGAAACACATTCTCAAAAATGAGAATATGATCTTAAACTTAGCATTATTTTTAATTATTAATTTTATTTAGTAATATTACCGCTAGTAATATACCAATAAATGCTTGATCTTACCAACTTTCGTCATTTGGTTTGGAAGTATTGCTAGCGGTATTTTTTCTACAATTATAGAACAACATGATAAAAAATTAAGAGGTTTTTAATAATTAGATTTTGATGAATGACTATGGAAGGCGATAATAAGCAACCATATGTTCTTGTGAGTGTTTTCAAAGAAGACGCAAATCCAGAAGAAATAATCAAAGCATCTCCTGCACTATCAACTATTATTGATGAGTGGCATAGATCTGGAAAAATGATCTGGAGTGGCTCATTTGATGATAATAAGACTGCAATGTCTGTTATCGAGGCCACTAAAAATGAGGCTGAATCATTCTATACAAGATATGATAACGTAACAAAGTCATTTCTGGCTACATACATGTATGAATGGAATGCAATGCCATTGTTATCATTAATTGGTAATCAACAAAATCAAGCCAGCTTAGAGATCACACCTGAACAGCAGTGATTTTTCCCTTTTTTTCTATAATATACTAGACAAATGATAAATCTAATCATCCGACAACAAAAAAACAAATGACTAATGTAATTCATAACAGCTGGAAAAAAATAAATCAAATAAACAATGATTGATGACAATACTAATTATTGATCATAAATAATTTCTAATTTTTATGAGCATTACATCAGAAAATCGGAGCAGAGCAGCAAAATTGGGCTGGATCGGACATGATTTAGCTGCATTAAAGCGAAGCTGTGCATCGGTTAAGGGTTGGAATACAAGAAGACGTGGCTAGTTATACTATAGTAGATAGTGTAGAGTCGAACATGTGAATTTCAGAGGCTGATATTCTGATAGTGGGTATTATTAATTCCCTGATTAAGCAATAGTAAGTTGAAAATTAATAAAAATATCATATTTTTATCAATTGCATCTATTTTAGCAATTTCAATATACGCAGGATATGAATCCACAAAAGATAATGATGCACCAATTATTCAAGACACCCCAGATATTCCTGAAAAAATTGTTGAGACCGAAGAGGTCACCAAAACTTTGCTAATCGACACAACAATTGAAACTGAATATGGTAAAAAAATTAGATATCTAGAAACTGCTCATAAAGATGCGAGTGGTGAGGAATGGGTGATTGTCGAAACTATAATCGAAACCAGGACTGGGCAAACTACCGCATTTGAACTAAAAAAAATTTCTGAAACCATATTATCAGAAGAAGATGGATGGAAAGTAATACAGATTGGAGGTACTACAAAAGGGGAAACTGTAACACTTAATCTAATTATCGATGAGTATGAGGATGATAGGACTGTCAGATATATTGAAAAGGATGATGGTGAGATTTTTAGACAATTTGCCAAACCAGAAAATTATGTCTATGACGGTGGTGAACTAAGAGTTCTAGATTTTGATTATACATTTAGAGATGGATTAGAAAAAACTTATAAAAAAATTGACGTGGCTGATGAAAAAAATAAGTCATTAGTTATTATCCCAACATTTACTGCAAGTGCATATTCAGAACCTGGATTTTATACTTTCTATCGAGGTGAATGTGATATGGAATTACATGGAACACTTTTTCGGGATGATGACTGTTTAACAGTAAACATACTTTCAGAGAATAAATTCTCATATCAATCTAGTTCAAATGCTGTGAAAATTTTGACACTTTTAGGTTATGAATCTATTACAGATATGGAATTACATACTAATCCAAACATCCTAAAGAATTATGAAAAGATCATACTGCTTCATAACGAATATGTATCAAGAATAATGTTTGATGCAATTACATCACATGATAATGTAATTTTCCTATATCCTAATGCACTATATGCAGAAATTGAAGTGAATATTGTTGACAACACAATTACATTAATTCGTGGCCATAATTATCCAGACATTCTAATTACAAATGGATTTGATTGGAAAAATGAAAACACACATCCCTTTGAGTATGATAATGAATGTAAAAATTGGGAATTTTATGCTACAGATGGTGAACCAAATGGTTTTATGTTAAATTGTTACCCAGAAAATATAATTTGGAAGGATGAGTCATTGTTACAAACCCTGAAAGATTTGTAATCATTTGGAAAGTATATTTGTAATATCTTCAGTGAACTCTTTAGTAGACTTTGTTCCACCAATATCTTTTGTAGACACACCAGATTTCACTAATTCGAGCACGGCGTTTTCTAAAGTTTTTGCTGCACTAATTGAATTTTGATCACTGTTTTTGTTTCCTAACCATTCTAGCATCATCTTTATTGATAAGATAAAGGATGTTGGATTTGCAATTTGTTTTCCCGCAATATCAAATGCTGCTCCATGAACTGGTTCAAATAATCCAAAATTATCTCCTAGATTTGCAGCTGGTGCCATCCCCAATCCACCAACAACCTGTGATGATTCATCTGATAATATGTCACCAAACAAGTTGGTAGTGACTATGACATCGAATTCCTGAGGCTGTCTAATTAGGTTCATTGAACATGCGTCAACATACATTTGATCAAATTTTATATCAGGGAATTCTTTCGCTACAGACTCGCAGCTTTGCGAAAATAATCCATCTGTTTTCTTCATAACATTCGATTTATGCACGCATGTGACACGCCTTTTTTGATTTCTATGTATTGCAGTTTGAAAGGCATGCTTGGCAATCCTTTTTGATGCTTTTTCAGTGATTATTCTCATTGCAACTGCAGAATCTTCTAACTGAAATTCCTGTCCAGTATAAAGATCTTCAGTATTCTCCCTAACGATCACTAAATCAACATCATCTCTTAGTGATGGGGTGTTTGGATATGATTTAGCAGGGCGTATATTTGCAAAAAGATCTAATTTTCTCCTTAAAACAACAATTACATCTGCGGCACTCTCACCAACAGGTGCTTTCAAACAAGCATCAGATGATTTAATGTGCTGGAATGTTTCATCAGGTAATGCATGGCCAAATCTTTCTAATGCCGTGTCACCTGCGTCTAGTAAATTGATTTTTGTCTTCACACCTAATTTATCGTGTATAGTCTCCAAGACACTAATACCTGATTCTGATAATTCAGGTCCAATCCCATCACCCGTAATTAACGATATATTGTACATTATAACATCATTTGATCTTTTCTAAAGATTAAACTTTCTTTTCTTTGAGTAGCGTCTTTAACATGATTCTGTTTATACCATCAACCATTGCTTGAACACTGGTGGTTACTATATCCTCACCAACTGATTTTGATGAAATAATATTTCCTCGTGCGTCTTCGACTTTTACTGTCACCTCACATAGTGCATTAGCACCACCAGATATTGAATCAAGTCTATATTCTTTTAATCTAACTTCATCAGTCACCTGACTAGTGATTTTTTGGATAGCATTTAATGATGCATCAACAGGACCAACACCGTAATCAGTTGCGAACATTTCTTTACCATCAATGTTAAGTTTAACAAAAGCATATGGCATAATTCCAACACCAGTAGAAACAGAAAATCCAGTTAATTGGACAATTCTTTTTAACTTATTTTCACCTATTACTTCATTTGCAATTGAAAGTAATTCGACTTCAGTTACTTGTTTACCCTGATCACCAATGTTTTTAATTTTCTCAAGTATCTGTTTTGTTTGTTCATCATTTGGCTCAATTCCATATTCCTTTAACATTGCATTCATTCCATGTATTCCAGCATGCTTTCCTACTTGAAGCCAACGAGTTCTACCCACGATTTCAGGACTAATTGGCTCGTACGTCAATGGATTATTCAATACACCATGAGTATGAATTCCTGATTCATGCCCAAATGCATTTTCACCAACAATTGCTTTGTTTGGCTGTACAGAAATTCCAATCAATTTTGAAACATATCTAGATGTATCATAAAGTAATTTTGTATTGATGTTAGTTTCCCATTTCTGCTCAAATTGAAGACTATTCAATGCCATTACAAGTTCTTCTAATGATGCATTTCCTGCTCTTTCCCCAATTCCATTTATGGTTACATGAGCACACTGAGCTCCCGCCTGAATTCCAGAAATTGCATTTGCAACTGCCAATCCAAAATCATTATGACAGTGAACGCTAATTGGTAGATTTGTTACATCGATAGCATCTTTGGTAATCTGACCTATGTATTGTGGAGTTGAATATCCCACTGTATCTGGTATATCAATTCTATCAGCACCTGCTTTTGCAACTTCACCAAATACTTGTTTTAAGAATTCTCTATCTGTTCTAGTTGCATCTTCAGCTGAAAATTCAACTTGTAATCCATGTGACTTTCCATATTCCACAGCTTCAATTGCTTTTCCTAATGCCTCATCACGTGTCATTTTGAGTTTGTATTCTAAATGAATATCTGATGTTGCAATGAAGGTGTGAATGTAATCTAATCCACAATCTATAGCTGCATCTATATCTTTTTTATTTGTACGTGCCAATCCACATAATTCTGCTTTTAAGTTTTCATTTGTAATCATTTTGACTGATTCGCGCTCTCCATCAGAAATAACAGG
This sequence comes from uncultured Candidatus Nitrosopelagicus sp., assembly GCA_964539205.1. Classification (GTDB taxonomy): domain Archaea; phylum Thermoproteota; class Nitrososphaeria; order Nitrososphaerales; family Nitrosopumilaceae; genus Nitrosopelagicus. Next base: position 2,390 of record CAZIHG010000071.1, on the reverse strand, counting down.
GAAACCTGTTTCGATTGCATCTATACCTAATACATCTAATTTTTTTGCAATGTTTAGTTTCTTTTCGGGTGAAAGTGACACACCTGGAGTTTGTTCTCCATCACGTAATGTAGTATCAAATATTCTTACATTCAATGTTTAGTCCTCTCCAACGCAGTAATTCCAGTTCTAGCAATTTGCAATATACCAAACTTACTTGCCAATTGTTCGAATGCACTAATTTGATGCGGTGTTGCAGTCATTTCAACCATGATTGATTCTTTCTTTGCATCATGGATTTTTGCATCATATGCACTAGCCATTTTGTTTATCTCCATACTATCTTCTGGTTTGCTTACTTTTATCTTGAACATGACCAATTCCCTATACACCGTATTATTTTCATCTAATCTACGCACTTCTATTGTATCAATCATCTTATCAAGTTGTTTTACTATTTGAGAGATTTGTTTTTCATCACCGATTGTAGTTACAGTCATTCTAGAATATTTTGGATCTTCAGTCACACCCACAGATATGCTATCAATGTTAAAGTTTCGTGAACGGAAAAGATGTGTTACCTTGAACAAAATTCCCGGTTTGTTTTCTACTTTGATTGATAATATTGCCCACATTGTAATCACTACGATGGTAAGATCATTTCCTTTAATGAAGTTCCTGGAGCTACGAAAGGTAACACGTCTTCTTCCGGATCAATTGGAATATCAATAACTGTGGCAACATCACTGTTTAACCCAGTCTTGATTGCTTTCTCCAACTCATCCAATGATTGTGCCCTTATTCCTTGTGCTCCATAAGATTCAGCGAGTTTTACGTAATCAGGACAATCCTTAAGATCAATTCCAATCATGCGTTTTTCATAGAAAGTTCTTTGCCATTGAGCTACCATTCCCAATGAAAAATTATTGATTAAGAATACAATTACAGGTAAATCTTCTAAAACAGATGTTGCGAGAGAATTTTCAGTCATATTGAAACTTCCATCTCCAGCAATATCAACTACTGGTACATCAGGACGTGCAGTCTTTGCACCAATTGCTGCTGGGAATCCCCAACCCATTGTACCTAATCCAGTTGAACTAAAGAATGTTCCTGGCTGTATTACATCATAAAATAATGATGCCCACATTTGGTGTTGGCCTACTTCGGTTGTGACTATTGCCTCTTTTGGTAATACTTCTCTTAATTTTCTTAAAATTTTTGCGGCAACCATTTCTCCAGGATGTATCTTCAAGTTTTCTCTCCAGTAATCCTTTACTTCATTCACATGTTTAAGCCAAGGATTATCCTCAGATTTCGTTACTGCCGATTTTAAAAGCATTTTAACTAAAATTCTCAATGATGCTTGAACATCACCTACTACTGCAACTGATGTAGTTTGATTTTTTCCTATCTCAGCAGGATCAACATCCATATGAATAATTTTCAAATTTCTTTCAAATTCTTCAAATGTGCCAACTGAGCGGTCAGAAAATCTGGTTCCAATTGCTAAAACACAGTCTGCTTCAGTCATGACTTTGTTGGCTTCAGCATGTCCGTGCATTCCAATTGGACCTAATGATAACGGATGGGTTTCAGGAAACGCACCTTTTCCTTTGAAAGTAGTGACTACCGGAATCATTAACATCTCAGCAATTGATTGTTACTCTGCAAATGCTGAAGATATAATTACACCTCCACCAGCTAAAATGATTGGTTTTTCTGATGACAAAAGTAATTCTGTTGCTTTCTCAATACTTGGTATGTCAGGATCAGTCCATGGGTGATAACCTGGTATTCTTACTTCATCGGGGAAAGTAAACTTGGCTTCGTTTTTTTGAACATCTTTTGGAATATCTAATAAAACAGGTCCTGGTCTCCCTGTCTCGGCTATGTAAAAGCCATGTTTTACAATCTGAGGAATCTCCTCTGGCGTTCTTGGTTGATATGAATATTTTACAGAAGGATTTGCCATTCCTATAATGTCACTCTCTTGGAATGCATCTCTACCAATCATAGCAACAGGAACTTGACCTGTCACTGCAACCATTGGTGCAGAATCAGCTTGTGCTGTTGCTATTCCGGTTAACAAATTTGTTGCTCCTGGTCCAGAAGTTGCAAAACAAACTCCTGGCTTTCTACTAACTCTGCCAAAACCATCTGCCATATGTGCTGCAGACTGTTCATGTCTTACCAATATGTGACGAATGTTACTCTTGTACAATTCATCGTACATAGGAAGGTTTGCACCTCCCGGTAGACCGAAGACTTCCTTTACTCCTTCTTTTTCCAATGCTTTCATTAGCGCTGTAGCGCCGATCATAGTTTCCATTTTATTATTTTTCATTCCTACCATAATTTTAATCGTATCAAAATTTTGGCTGTAAATTTACAGCACAAGGTCAACTAGT
>CAZIHG010000070.1:0-17705 GCA_964539205.1 uncultured Candidatus Nitrosopelagicus sp. | reverse complement strand
AAACCAACAGGTTCTGCATAGAATTCATAAGTAAACTTACCTCCCGTTCCAATGCTTTCAAAAACTCCATCCATTTCGGCTTTATGAATTCCATGAAAATGTAAACTGTGAGGTTTTGAACCTTCATTAGTAAAATGAATTCTAATTAGATCACCTTCAGTGGCACGAATGGTTGGACCAGGAACTGAATCGTTAAATGTCCAAACATTGTAAAATACTCCTGGAGAAACTTCCATAATTTGATCATCACGTGCGGTTATGTAGAATTCACGAAGTATAGTTCCATCTTCTAAAACAGAAACCTCTCCATAATCAAAATCTTTCATAAATTTATCGGGATCAAAATCTAAAGATTCACCATTATATCCTATAGGATCAATAACATCACCGGTGGTTTTTATTACCAATCCAGTATGAGTGAGAAACGTCTTTGGATTTTCTTGTGCTATAGTGACACCAGGTAATATAAAATACAGACTTGAAATTACTACTATAGATATTAAAATATAAAACATCTTAGTTGAATGAATTCCCATTTCTACATTTGATGATATTTGTAGTTTATATAAAAATTTAGCCTAGGCTAAATTTTTTAACCATATCTAAATTTTACATTTTCTAAATCAAATATAAGCCTAAAAATAAAAAAATAATGGCGCCCTCGGCGGGATTTGAACCCGCGTCTCAGCCGTGACAGGGCCGAATTCTAGACCGGGCTATACTACAAGGGCAGTATTTACAAGAAAAAGAACTGCTGGTTTTAAAGTTTCTAATTTACAACAAATCTAGTAAAAGACTAAATTATACACGACACCAGAAACGCAGGGGGTCTATAGCGCAGCCAGGTAGCGCACTGGCCTTTTAAGCCAGCTGTCGTGGGTTCGAATCCCACTAGACCCGTATTTATTTTATAATAGTTTTTACATTGAGGGAATTTGTGTTTCTGTAAATGAACTGTTACGACTTTGCTTTTTTATCTTACCTTCTTTAGCGATAACAGAATTATAGAATGAAGGTGGAAGAACAATTTTCATTAATCGTTTAACAACTGTTCCATATTGTGAAATTTTTAATTGTGATAAAAATTTAAAGAGACGAGCTGGTTTACTGTAGAATTTTAAAAAACCTATAGTCTGAAGCCTAGATATTTCTTCGAAACTACACTCTGACCAATCTGCATCAAATTGATAATAATCAAATGTTTTCCAATCAATGGTGCTAGTTTTAGAATATTCCTGAAGCCACAAGTCAAATAATTCCGTGCCTGGGAGTGGAGTGACTTTCGTAAAATGAGCACGAGTTATTGGTAGAGATACTGCAAAATCAATTGTATTTTTTATCTCTTCTTTGGTTTCTGTAGGAAAACCGATCATGAAGAATCCTGCAGTCTCAATTCCCACATCAGCAATATCCTGACAGGCTTTTCTAACAATATCTTTGTTTAATTGTTTTTTGACCATATCTAAAATTCGCTGGTTGGCTGATTCTATTCCCAAAGCCATTGAAACACAACCTGCCCGTTTCATTAACACAAGTAATTCCCTGTCAAGCTTATCAATTCGAACACCGTTAGGAAGACTCCATATTACCTTAATGTCACGTTTTAGTATCTCTTCACAAATATCAACACAGTGTTCTCGAACTAATGTAAAATTATCATCCTCAATTTGAATTTCTTTTACACCAAAATCATTAACAAGCATTTCAATTTCATCAACAACTTTAACAGGATCACGAGTACGCATTCTTTTTCCAGCAGTTATTGGTGCACTGCAATATGTACAACTATAAGGACATCCTCTAGTTGTAATAATTGGTGCCATTGGACGTGCATGTATAATCATTCCATGTGGTTCTATTGAATATGTTCGAGGATCAATAGCTTTCCAATCTGGTTGACCAAAATCATCAATGTCTAATTGAAAGTCTCTTTTTAATTTACCAACTTGTAAAGTATACATGTCTTTTTTCATTAGAAATGTAGTTGCGCCTGATTCAGTATCACCGATCATATCATCACTTTGTTTGGATTGAACTGCCTTTCCATTCTCCCAATACGCTAATCCATCTACTTGTGCTGGTGGAATACCTGATGCCAATTGATTGAATGTTCTCTCTCCTTCACCTATTGCAGCATAATCTGCACCTGAATCAATCAAGCTTTGTATTGGATCACAGATTATGTGTGGTCCACCAATTATTGTTTTAAGACCATAAGATTTTGCTCTTTGCACTTCTTGAATACATTCAGGAAAATATGTTGACATGGCTGTCACACCTACTATGTCCCATTCAGATGGATCGTATTCTATTTTTTCTCTAAGACCATCAAGAATTTTGACTTCGTGACCATTTTTTTTCAAGCCTGAAGAAAGATAGCCCAAACCTAAATGTGGTGCGACGATGATCCCATCATATGTTGGATTAATTAGAAGTATTCTCATTTCGTGAATTTTTTTGCTTTTTTTGTGTATAATAATTTTATTGTCAAAAGTGAAGATGAAGTAAATTAATCTAGGTTATTTTGTGAGTGTTTTCACACGTTTTGATAATGAATCAAAGGATCTTTTTACCACAGAATTTTGTTTTTTGATGCTATTTCTGTACAAAGAAATTCTTTTTGTCCTTTGAGAAATCATTCTAGTTTGTTCAGATATTCCTGATGAGCCCTTTGACCTTCTATTTTTTAATGAACTTGAAATTGTGGTGCCTTGAATTATTTGTAGTAATTTTTTTGGTTTAATTGTTTTTTGAGAAATTGCATTTATATCATTAATATCCAAGTCAGAAATGTGTTTTTTAGAAACATGTGCGATTTGAACTAAATTTCCAACAATATTATGTGCTGTCCTGAAGGGAATTTTTTGCTGAACAAGTTTTTCAGCTAGATCTAATGCGATAAGATATCCATCCTCTGCGGCTTTTCTCATCTTATCTTCATTCACTGTTAATTCTAATAACATTGATTTGATGATGATCAATGCAGTGATTGAAATATTTGATGTTGACCAAATTGATGATTTAATTTGTTGCAAGTCTCTACTATAGCCTGAAGAAAGTCCTTTTGTTGTGGATAGGATTGATGTCAAATATCCAATTACCTGTGATGTTTTTCCACGTGTTAGTTCCAAAATATCTGGATTTTTCTTTTGTGGCATCACACTTGATGGTGAGGAAAAGTCATCAGATAACTCTATAAATGAAAATTCAGAAGATGACCAGATTATAAAATCTTCAGCTAAACGACTTAGGTTTGTCATCATAATTGCTGATGCACTCACATACTCAGAAACAAAATCACGTGTACTTGTTGCATCAATTGAATTCTCTATCAAACTTGAAAAGCCAAGTATTTTTGCAGTGGTATTTCGATTAATGGGTAAACTTGTTCCTCCAACAGGCCCCGCACCTAATGGACTTTGATCCACTCTTTGATATAATGACATAAATCTATCAAGATCCCTTAACAACGAATCTGCATATGCAATTAGATAATGTGAAAATAATCCAACTTGAGCTTGTTGTAGATGAGTATAAAGAGGCATTATAGTCTTTGAGTGCTTTTTTGCAGTGTTTAGTAGTGTGTTAACTGTTTCAAGCAAACATTGAGATAATATGTTGATATCATCACGAACCTTCATTCGTATATCTAACGCAACTTGATCATTACGCGATCTTGCAGTATGCATTTTGCCACCATCTTCTAAACCTGCTTTTTTTATTACAAGTGATTCAATTAGTTCATGAATATCTTCCGGCTCAAATTCTGGCTGAGAAATATTTCCACCTTTTAGACTTTCTAAAGCTGAAAGAATATTTTTCAGTTCTTTTTTTGTCAGTAATTTATTCTCATAAAGCATTATTACGTGTGCCTCACTTCCAATTATATCATAGAATGCAATATCTAAGTCATCAGAGATTGATGAAACGTAGCTTAATGTAATCTCATCAAGTTTTTTCCCAAGTCTTGAACGATACATCAACTAGAATTCAAAATCGCTATATATAGCATCGATGGATTAAGCTCAATGGCACAAGATGTTAAACAACTGCGAGTTAAGATATTTGACGAACTTTCTAAGATTGTAGATCCGGAGATTAACACAACAATCACTGAACTGGAACTAATAGACGAAGTAGATATTGTAGATGAATCTGTAAAGGTGGATTTGCATCTAACAAGTCCATTCTGTCCAGCAGTGTTTGGTTTCAAGATATGTCAAGACATACATGATAATTTACTGAGCATAGATGGAATTGATGAGGTAAAAGTTAATGTCTCAAATCATTTTATGGCTGAACAAATTAACAATCAGGTTAATAGTAGTCCAAATCCTCACAAAAAAGACTAGTCTCTTATTCCTAACAGATAGCTTCTGAGCATCTGAATTCCCATTGCAGGATCAACTCCCTTTGGACAAACCTGACTACAAGAACCTGCAGCGTGACAACGCCAGATTCCATGAGATTCATCAATAATTTTTAATCTATTTTTTTTGCCATTATCTCTTGTATCTGCAATATACCTATAGGCTTGTGCTAGTGCTTGTGGGCCAATGAAACTAGTATCCATTGCCATTGTTGGACAAGCTGAATTACATAATCCACATTTAATACAACTTGAAAACTGAATATATTTTTCAACATCTTCAGGGGTTTGGAGTGTTTCCCTAACGCCTGTTCCTGGTGTTATTTCTGAATCCCCACGTATAACATAGGGCATGATTTTTTTATGATTATTGATCAATCTAGAAAAATTGACTACAAGATCCCTAATTACAGGAAAATTATCCATTGGTTCTATGGTTATTGTTTCAGAATCTAATTCAGAAATTTTTGTAAAGCATGCTAATGCAGGTTTTCCATTAATTTTCATTCCACATGAACCACAAGATGCCTGTCTACAAGAATATCGTATACCGATAGAATGATCAAGATGTGATTTTGCATCTAATAATGCATCTAATACTGTTGTCCACTTTTCAACGGGTACAATAAATTGGTCAAATTTTTCAAATCCATCTGAACTACTTCTTTTAATTCTAAGAGTAGCAGATTTTGTTGATGACACAATTGTTTGTGATTTCTCTTCTGATATTTTTGGTTGAATTGCTGCCATTATACCATTCCCATACTAGTCATAATTATAGTTCTTGAGCCATATGCAACAAGCGCTATCATAGCTGCAATACAACCATATGTAACACCCTTTTCATATGACTGGCCTTGTCTCATTTCTAGAAGAATTACTCTAAGACCGTTAAACCCATGCACAGAAATCAAAACTAGAATTAATTCAAGTAAAATTGCATATCCAATCATTTGATAATTTGCTATAACATTTTCATATTGTAATGACTCGTGAAAATCCATAGTCATACGCATCATTATATGAATAGCAACTAAGAAGACGGCACCTAAGGCAGTGCCATAATGAATTTTCATCACTATACTTTCTCTCATCAACATCACCCGAACATCACTGTAATTCCATACCACATTGCTAAAGCAGCTATTCCAATAGTTGCATAGATACATGCTTTACCTTTCATGTTAAGTGATTGTGGTTTGTATGGATAATCAGGTCTTGCAGGTTTGCCAATACCATAACCCATTTGGACTAGCATTAATCTAATTCCATTTCCTGTATGAAACACACACATGCCAATTACTAGTGATAGAAAAATATGACCCTCAGTTGTTTGAGTCAACTCCAGTACACTTTCCCATGCAGCTGGGCCATTTAGAATACTACTTGTTTCATAAATATGACCAATAAAATATGCTAATAGCCCTAGACCTGTAATTCGCATTAAAATCCAGGCAAATCGCTCAATTCCAAACTTGCCATATTTTGCAGGATTAATCCAACCTTTGATTCCTTCTTTAGCCTTATCTTCTTTTTCCATCAGTATTTTCTCTCCACTGGTTTGTATTTAGTAATAGTTACTGGATGTTTTTTCATAATTGGTTGATTTGGATCAAAGTATGCTAAAGTATGATGTAAGAAATTTACGTCATCTCTTGATGGGTAGTCAATTCTTGCATGTCCACCACGTGATTCCTTTCTATTTATTGCACCCATTAACACAACTTCAGCGATTCTAAACATTGAATCAACTTCTATTACATTCGAGAAATTTGTATTGTATTCTTTGGCTTTATCATCCACATGTTTCCAGGTTTTATCCTTCAATTCTCTAATCCTTTTCAAACCTTCAACAAGTTCATTTTCTGTTCTGTATACATATGCCTTTTCGTTTAATGTATCACTAATTTCTTGTTTTATTTCATAAGGATTTACTTCTCCTCTTCCACGGAAAATACCATCATAAATTCTAGTTTCTTCATCAGTGACTAAATGACTTGGGAATTGTGATGGTGTGTATTGCTTTTCAATATAATCAGAGGCAAGCGAACCAGTTATCTTTCCCCATACAATGCACTCGGATGTAGAATTTGCACCTAATCTATTTGCGCCATGAACACTATTACATGCAGCCTCACCTGCAGCCCAAACACCTTGTAGTTCAGCTGCACCATCAATATTTGTATGAATTCCACCCATCATATAATGACAAACAGGTCTAACATCAAGCATCTCTTGAGCAGGATCAATTCCTGAAAATTTAATTGAGATTTCTCTTATACCACCCAACTTGGATTTTATCTTTTCATCACCTAAATGACGTAAATCAAGTTTCATACATTCAACACCTGTTTCATGATTAAAACCACGACCTTCATTAATTTCTGTCATAATTGATCGTGAAACAATATCACGAGGTGCAAGTTCCATTTTTGCTGCAGCATATTTTTTCATGAAACGTTCACCTTCATTATTAATTAGGTAACCACCTTCTCCTCTTGCACCTTCTGTAATTAAAATTCCAGATGGTAGGATTCCAGTTGGATGGAATTGGACAAACTCCATGTCTTTAAGAGCCATTCCAGCACGATATGCCATATCAATTCCATCAGGTGTTGATGATAAAGCATATGTCGAGTAACTATAGATTCTACCAGCACCACCAGTAGCTATGATTAATGCCTTTCCTTTTATCGAATAAAATGTTCCTGATGACAATTCTATTGCAGTGATTCCACAAAATTGTTTTCCGTCATGTATAATTGATGTTATAAACCATTCATTAAGAAATTCAATATTATCAAATTTTTGACATGTGTCATATAGAGTTTGCATCTCAAAGAATCCAACTTTGTCAATGGCATATGTTGCTCTTGGATAACTATAACCACCAAAATTCCTTTGATCCAATTTTCCATTCTCTTTTCTTGACCAAGGCATACCCCAACGCTCTAACTGAAAAATTTCATTTGGCATCATTTGACAGAGTCTTTCTGCGACATCTTGATCAGCTAAAAAATCACTTCCTTTTACTGTGTCATAAATATGTGATTCAACTGTATCACCATCATCCTCTTGAATAACTGCTGCAGTTCCACCTTCAGCAGATACAGAATGTGAACGCATAACTTGTGTTTTTGCGATAACACCAATTTTGATTTTTGAGCTTTTCTTTGCAGCCTCTATTGCAGCTCTTAATCCTGCAAGACCAGAACCAGCAATTATCAAATCATAATCTATAGATTCAGGCATCTGTTGTTAAATTCCAAATGGCTTACTTATGTATTATAACGAAATTATTAGAATCGAATAGTTAATATATATCACTAGTGATATCACTAGTGATGATTTCGGATTGGTTTCAGAGAGTAGGAAGTTCAGTTCCTAGAGGATTTTCTAGATATTATATTCTTGAACTATTACAAAAAAAACCACATACAGGAAAAGAGATTATTGATAATGCTGTAAAAGAGAGTGGTGGTAGATGGAAACCCTCACCTGGTCTGATATATCCACTTCTAGGTAGGCTATTAGATGAAGAGTTGATAGAAGAAACAAAAGATGGTAAGTACAAAGTATCTTTAAAAGGTAAAAACACGTTAGGTGATCTTGACTCGTTTAACAATATTGTAAAAAAACAGCTAGATACACTTTTCCGTGTTGGTAATATTGGTAAATTCGTTGCAATGGATGTTTTAGAAAGAGTGACAATTTTGGGAAATTTGTTAAGCTCAAATGTTGAAAAGATGTCAAAAACTGAGGCTGAAAAATATAGAAAATTTCTAGAATCTGAGATAAAGAAATTAGATAATGTCACCAAAAATAAACAAAAATAAATTTAGATTAATTGATAAATAAACCGGGTAGAAATATAGTTTATGAAGAATCTTAGACGGTTGATTAACAGTAAAACAAAACCACTTGTTATTCCAGGTGTCTATGATGCTATTGGAGCTAAAATTGCTGAAAAAGTTGGATTTGATGCTATGTTTCAAACCGGTTATGGAACTTCAGCAACACTGCTTGGAATGCCAGATTATGGATTTATTGGTGCCAGTGAAACATTAGATAATGCAAGAAGGATATCTAGTGCTATATCTGTTCCATTAATTGTAGATGTAGATACTGGATATGGAAATGCGCTAACAGTAAGAAAATTAGTACAAGAATTAGAAAGTGCTGGTGCATCAGGTGTTTTTTTAGAAGACCAAAAATGGCCAAAAAGATGTGGTCATATGAAGGGAAAAGACATTATTTCAAAAGAAGAATATGCAGAAAAATTACAATCTGCAATTGATGCAAAATCCAGCAAAGATTTCATAATTGTTGCCAGAACTGATGCAAGGGCTATAGAAGGCCTGGATATGGCTATAGAAAGAGGAAATTACTATAAAAAAATTGGTGCAGATGTAATCTTCGTTGAGGCACCAAAATCTATTGAGGAGATGAAAAAGATTGGCAAATCAATCAATGCACCATTGGTGGCAAATATGATTGAAGGTGGAGCAACTCCAATAAGCTCTACAGAAAAATTGTATGGTATGGGATATAGAATAATTCTATATCCATTATCAATTTTATATGCAAATACATTTGCAACATTGAAAATTTTACATGAATTAAAAAATAAAGGAACCACTAAAAAATTAAAAAATAATCTTGTTCGATTTGATCAATTTAACGACATTGTTGAACTATCAAAATACAACAAACTTGAAAATAGATATTCAAAATAAAAAAGAAAACTAGTAAAGATGAATTATGAATTTCTCTTTACTTCGATTTCAATTGTTGAAACATTTCTTGTTTTTCCGTCTTGTGACTCTAAACTTTCTGAGCCTATGGAAATCTGACCAATAGTGTATCCGGCGTTTTCGGTCTTTCTTGAAATTATTTGTGCAACATCAACTGCTCGGCCAATACTCATGCCTCTTGCTTTGATGCTAACTGCGGGCAAGTTTGCCAATTGAATTAACGTGGATGTCACGTATGCCATTATTGGTTTCTTGCCGATGAATATAGTGTCTCTTTGTTCGGTCGACATGCGAATAAAAAATTTAAACTATAATTTAAATCTAAGATTTTTGATTGAAAGCCATAATTAGAGGCATATATTATAAAATAAGTAAAATTGCCTAATGTAAAAAATTCGATTTTAAATATACTCAGTTCTAATGATAAAAACAAGAAAATATCTATTATGCCAGATCTGGTACAAAATTCAGATCAGGAAATTATTGAGAAATTGATATTACTTTTAGACGATGATGATATTTCAGTTCGGGGAGAAGTCTTTAGTACACTACTTCTAAATGAGAATGATATTTCTGATAAATTAATTTCTAGTTTAAACAATGAAAGCAAAAATATCAAATCATTTTGTAGTTTGATCTTGGCGAATAGGAATGACAAAAATGCAATTAATCATTTAATCATGTTAACGAATAACTCTAATGCTATAGTAAGATCATGTGCTTTTGGTGCATTAGGACATCTTGGAGCAAAGAATGCAGTAAAAGAAATCCATCAAGGAGTTTTTGATTCCAATATTGAAGTAAAAAAAAGTGCAGCGTATGCACTCATTTTAATTAATGAAAAGTTTTCAAATGATGAAAAAATAGAATTAGAAAAACAACAGGACTCTGACTTTAAAAAAATATTGAGCCATTATAATTAAATGGTGGACCGGAAGGGATTTGAACCCTTGACCTCACGCATGCCATGCGCGCATCCTACCAGGCTGAACGACCGGCCCATTTCAAACATTAAGAATGAAACAGATTTTTAAAAAGTGTACCAACATTTAACTTAATTTATAAAATTAGTGTTAGGTAGGACTCATTATGACGATACTTATTAACGGGTTTTCCAGAGGAAACGAGTATGGCAGTCGATAAGAAAGGAAAACTCACTTACATTGAATTACTAAAAGAAGATCTATGTATTTTTAGAGTTGTGCCAGATGATGGGGTTATACCTGATTATCAGACAGGTCAATTTCTAACACTGGGAATGCCAATCCCAAGTGAAAATAACAAAGTAGTTCGAAGAGCATATTCACTTGCATCTCATCCTGAAAATAAAAAATATTATGAATTTGTAATTAGATGGGTACGTAAACCATTACCAGGTCGTGTAACAACAGCTCTATTAAATGCAGGTGTAGGTGATGAAGTATCTTTTATTCCACCAACAGGAAACGCTCTTCTAATCAGTAATACTCTTCCAAATGGTGAACCTGACAATAGAAGAATTGTTTGGTTGGGTGGTGGAACTGGACTTGCACCATTCATGGCTTTTGCTAGACATTTACATGATGTAGGTGATAAAAGAGAACTTGTTGTCTTACATGGTTCGAGTTATGTTGATGAATTAAGCTACAAAAATGAACTAACTGCATTAGAGAATGAAAGTGAAGAACGTGGTAGAGATAAATGGAATTTTAGGTACGGAGCTGCAATTAGTCGACCTCAGGAATGGTTTAACAGATCTTGGAAAGGTCAGACTGGACGAGTTGAAACATTTTTGAGACCAAAAAACACAGGTATGTCACCTCTTGAAGAAATGGTTGGAGAAAAAGTGACTCCAGAAAACACTATTTTTTATGTTTGTGGGTGGCAAGGAACAGTAGATGGTTGTATGGACTTTTTAAAACCAGCTGGATTTAGGATAGAAAAGGATAAAGATGAAAATGGAAACTTTTCTGTAAAGTTTGAATCCTACGGATAATCACAAAAAATATTGTTCTAATAGTTATTATCTAGCATAAATTTTGTTAAAGTTTCTTTGGAATACTCTATTCCATGCTCTTCTTCTGTATGTTTTCCAAATTTTTCGGCAACTTCCTCTGATTCACCTTCTATTTCAAAAGTACAGTCGTAACCATAATCTTTGCAAACCAGCTTCGGCATATTTGAAAATCGATCAAGAGCTGTATATGTAGGTTTAGTCAAAATTTTTTGAAATTTTTATTTAAAATTTAACTACTGCGAAATTTGGAGTGCTGTAAATCTGTGTTCAAGAGTCTCTTTGGTATATGCAATTCCATGTTCTTGTTCACTATGTATATTATATTGTTCAATAACTTCCTCTAGTATTCCTTCTATCTCAAAATCACAATCATGACCATAATCATGACATGTAACCCTGACCATATTTTGGCAGGAAAATTGGCATTATATTAAGCTAGTAAAATTACTTAGATTCTTGTTCTGGTGTATTGGTTTGAACCTTTGTGGGTACAGAAACTATGTTGTCAACCACTGATTTTGTTAATTCCTCGATGATTTGTATTCTTTTCTTATCTTTCAAGCCCAACTTTGCTAAAGCTTTCTTTAACTCCTTTTCTCTTATAGAATCAACACTTGCAGCAAGATCTTTTACAACTGGTTCTGGTGAAATACTTTTCATTGCAGCTTCCAAAATTGGTACTTCCTTTTCAATAAGCTCTTCTACAGATGAGACTTTTTTCTTTAAGGCTTCCATAAGTTTTTCATCATCCAACTCAGTAATTTGGTCTCTGAAAAGTAGTTTAATTCCTTTTATTTTTGTCACCGTTTCCTCAATTGCCCTCGGATCCGATATATCTACAATAAGCATACCTTTCTTGTAATCCTTCATGACTCGTTTTATGCTCTCATATGTAATTATGAAATAATCCGCAGTTGTAGCAACAATGATAATTGAATATTTATCAAAGCCAGTTAAAACATCTGTAAATTCTACAGGAGTTCCAGCCAGGATTTTAGAAAAATCAGTCGAACGCTCAATTTGTTGACTAGTAATGTCAAATGCATATCCTTTCTTTTGCATGGTCTTTGCAACCATACCAGCAGCCTCACCTGTACCAATCAGAAGGACTTTTTTCTTACCATCAATTCCTGCATTTTCTTCTGCCATCTTAACTGCTATATCACCAATAGAAAGTATGTTCTCACCAATTTTTGAAGTATTTCTAATATTTTTTGCAATTCGCAATACACCATCAAATAGTTTGTTTAAGATTTTACCAGAGGCAGTTGATTCTCTTGCACTTTCTACTGATTTTGTAATTTCATCGTATATCTCTTGTTTTCCTACAACGACTGAATCTAATCCTGATGCTAATCTAAGTAAGTGTTTGTAAACATCTGTATTCACATAAACTTCAAAAGTTTGATCAAAATGTTCTATATCCCATTGTTCTAATTCTGCATTCTGAATCCAAGTTTCTTGTATCTTATTTATGACGAGATTCCTTCCATCAATTCTTCGTCCGTCTGGAATATCACCTTTTGGTATTTTCATCACAATGTATGCTTCAACTCTGCTAGCTGTCTGAACAATAACGCACTCGGAAACGCCTTTTATTTTCATGAAAGATTCTCTAGCAAGAGATACATCTTTGAAGGTGTAATGGGTTAGTTTATGCAGTGGAATATTCTTAAAAGTTATTCTTGCATTTATGAGAACAAAGTTATCTTTAGCCATTTAACACACCGTTAATCTCGCAGTTTTGCCCTTCCACCCTTTGCAGTACGAAATACATTCATGCCTTGATCAAAATTGTCATATAGCGAATCCAAGTACTTAAGATCTTGTTCGGCTCTTTTAACATCATCAGGATGTGCATCAGGATCATTTTGTAATTGTTCAAGTTTTTCTCTTTTTTCATCTACTAGTGTGCGAATTCCAGTTTCATAGTTTGATGTTCCATCATATTCAGGACTTAGTGAATTTTCGGGTTCATATTTTGGAGTCTGGTCACTTGGGATTAATACTCTCCTTGAGATCTCTTCTTGTTCGGCTTGAGTGAGAACAGGTCTTGGTGGTGATACTAATTGTTGGTTATAGAAAAATTCTGGTTCACCCATCTCTCTTCTAAAGATACGTTCTCTTTTGCGTTTATCTGTATAAGTTTCACCAGCATCAGATTTTACAACTGATGCTTTTGCCTTTTCATATTCCGCAGCCCATGCTGCTTCTGATGCCTTTCGAACTTCTTCTAGTTTAGATTGGGCATTTGTATAGGCGGCCTCTGCTAATGCTACAGCTTCTCCAGCCGTCAATGCTTCTTCTGATGCACCAACAGCTTCAGAAATTGATTGTGGTTTTGCATCACTAGTTGGATCTGCAGCTTTTTCTTTAGCTTGATCTAATTCTGCTTTAGCCCTAGCAGCTTCTGCCTCAGCCTCTGAAACAGATGTAGGTTCTTTACTTTTTTCTTCTTTTTCTTCCTTAGGCATTAAACTACCTCAAAATTCCTTGAATTTTAAGATTAGCACTAAAAATTCTAAATTAAATTGAGATCGATATGAACCACAACTCAATCATTGAAATATATCAAAATATGTAAAGAGGTATGACAATTGCGATATATCTGGCACATTTGAATCCATTAACAAATGCTCATGTTGATATTATTAATGAGTTAAAGAGTGAAGATGAGGTAGTTGTAATGCCAGTACGTTTTCTAATCGAAAAAAAAGAGATCAATAGTAAAAGTTTTCCATTTAGTTTTGAAATCAGAAAAAAAATGATTGAGGCAGTATTTGGTAATTCGATCACAATTTCTTCAAATTACACGTTTCACGCACCATTCAAAAAATATTTTCCTCCATTAATATCACCAAAATCCTGGAGTTTAAGAAAAGACATTCTTCATGATATAGACGATGATTATTATACATACACTGGTGACAAAGCAGAAGGTTTAATGTTAAAACTATACAGATTAAAGCCAAAAATTGGCATACGGAAGGAATTATCAGCATCATCTGTCAAAAATGACATATATGATGCTGCATCAGGGATGAAATCAAACTGGGAAAAGAATGTTCCAAAGCAGGTTTCAGAAATTATAAAGAATGATTGGGATACAGTAACCAATTTTGCGTCATCAGAAGATCATACTATGAGAATTGCTGGAATGAAATTTCCAAAAGAAGGATACAATTCAAAATAGGTTAAATTATACTCACCTTCAAAGTTTCTTATGAAAACAATTTCAAAATTCATTTGGTTTGATGGAAAATTCATTCCGAAAGAGAAGACAATGATCCCTGTGACTACCCATGCTATACATTATGGTACATCAATATTTGAAGGAATTCGTGCTTATTGGAATTCTAATAATCTATTTCTCTTTAGGCTGAATGAACATGTAAAACGTTTTAGAAATTCAGGGAAGTTCTATAATATTTCATTAAGATTTTCAAATAGAGAGATTCAAGAAGCGATAATAAAACTTTGTAAAAAAAACAAAATAAAAAGCTCATGCTATATCAGACCATTTTATTTTGTTGGACAATATGGGATTAATCTTCATGTGACAAAAAGAGCACCAACACATGTTGCAATGTTTTCATTTCCATTTGGTGATTTATTTAATAAAAATGGAATAACTGCATGTATATCAAAATGGAGAAAATTTTCTGATATGTCAACTCCAACTCAAGCAAAAATGGGTGGTAATTATCTAAATTCAATTTTGGCTACTCAAGATGCAAAAAAGCGTGGTTTTGACGAAGCAATACTATTGGATAAACTTGGCAATGTAAGTGAAGCCCCTGGTGAAAATATTTTTGCTGTAAAGAATAATGTATTAATCACACCACCATTAAGTTCATCAGCATTAGATGGAATAACAAGAAAATCAATTATTGCGTTTTCAAAAGAAATGAAAATAAAAACTAGAGTGAAAAAAATCTCAAAACATCAACTAATTAATGCAGATGAAATATTCTTGTCTGGAACAGCTGCTGAAATTACACCAATTATTAAAATTGAGCGTAGGAAGATTGGAGATGGAAAGCCTGGTTTAATGACAAAAATGATCATGGAAACATATTCTGACATAGTAATGAATAAAAACAAAAAATTTACCAAGTGGTTAACTGCGGTGTACTAGAATGAAGATTATACAAATTGGAGTTGGCGGATGGGGGAAAAATCATACTAGAATTCTATCCGAGTTGGAGGTACTTTGTGCTGTCTGTGATACAAATAAAGAAAGAGCTAAAGAATTTGGTGAGAAATATGATGTGAATTATTATAACTCGTTGGATGAAATTATGAATAAAGAAGACTTTGATGGTGCATTTATTTGCACACCAACATCTACCCATTCAGCAATTGCAACAGAATTGATAGAAAACAAAAAACATGTTTTTGTTGAAAAACCAATGACTTATCTTTCTGAGGATGGAGAGAAACTTGTTGAAAAAGCAAAGAAAAACAAAGTGAATTTAACGTGTGGATATATTGAAAGATTTAATCCGGCAGTTGCACGAGTAAAAGAATTTTTAAAGACAAAAAAATATGGTGAGTTAATTAGATTAGAATTTTATCGTGAACATAGAATGCCTTCCCATATTAAAGATGTTGGAATCATATATGATACTTCAGTACATGATATTGATACGGCTATGTGGCTTTTTGATGAAACCCCAGAATTAGTATTTGCAAAATCAGGAAAAATTAATCATGAACATGAGGATTTCGCTACAATAATGCTAGGATTTAAAGAGAATAAAATAGCAACCATCTCATCAAACTGGATAACACCAACTCGTGTCAGAAATTTTAATGCAGTATGTACTGATGCAAGAATTTTCTCAGATTTTATTACACAAGAAATTCGTGTTGAAACTGAGAATGGTTCACTAAACCCTAAAGAACCAAAAGTAGAACCACTTTCATTAGAAATCAAGAATTTCTTAGATTCTATACAGGAGAAGAATGAACTTGTGGTTAAGCCTGAACATGCGGTAAACGTGACAAAGATTGCAGAAGCAGCTCTTTTATCTAGTCAAAAAGGAATCCCAATCTATCTGGATATAAAATGAATAAAAAACTACTTGAAATATTAGCATGTCCAATTTGTAAACACCATCCGTTAGAAGAATATGTAATTGATGAAAAAGATGGATTGGTATACGAAGGAGCTATATTTTGTACAGAGTGCTCAAGATTTTATCCAATAATTGAAGAGATACCAATCATGTTACCTGATGAACTTCGTGATAAAAAACAAGATGTTGAATTTCTTAAGAGAAATACTGGAACTTTACCTGAAAAAATTATTAAAAATAGTAATCCATGGCATCTGTGATACAAATTGAAAAGTAATTTTGTTTCTGAAACAGCAAAAATTGGTAATAATGTGAAAATTTGGAATTTTGCATATGTTGGAGACGATACTGAGATAGGCGATAATGTGAAGATAGGTTCATTAGCACATGTTGATTATGATGTCAAGATTGGTGAGAATACGATGATTGAAGGTTTAGTTTACATACCACCAATGTCAAGAATAGGAAAAAATGTTTTCATTGGTCCATCAGCAGTACTAACAAATGATCCATTTCCTCCAAGTAAGAAACTAATTGGTGTTACCATAGAAGATAATGCAGTAATTGGAAGTGGGGCAATGATCAAGGCTGGTGTCACAGTAGGAAGAAATAGTGTAGTTGCAATGGGTGCTGTTGTAACAAAAGATGTTCCACCAGATACTGTCGTAAAAGGTGTTCCAGCAAAACCATCATACTCTAGAGAAGAATATGATCAGAAACAACTAAACTGGAAGAATAATTAATTTGCAGGAGTTGGTGATACTGCCATTGCAGCCAAGATTTTGTCAATTTCATATATAGCTAGTTTATCTCTTCCTAACAGATTGAATTTCTGTAAAACAGTTTCAAATTGTTGTTCCTCTTCAATTTGTTCATTGACAAAAAATTGTAGAAAAGTGAATGTGTTGTGATCTTTATCTTTTTGTGCAATGTCAACCATTTTGTTGATTGCCTTTGTGACCCCTTGCTCACTTTTTAAGGCAGTTTTACAAATTGATTCTATTGACTTGAATGTCTTTGGTGGTTGTTTTGTTGCAGGTATTACTGCTCCCACACCTTGACCATTAAGGAAATGAACAAATTTTAGCATGTGTTGGTGTTCTTCGTCTGCTTGTGCATAAAAGAAACTAGCAGCACCATCATATCCAGTAATTTCGCACCAAGAAGCTGCAGAAAGATAACTGTTTACCGCATTAGCCTCCATGGCAATTTGCGCGTTCAGTGCTTTAGTCAGAGAATTCGATATTTTCAATATATCATATGAAGTAGGTGAATTAAAGAAGGTTTCTAGGGAAACTAGTTTCTTAGCGACTGGATATAATCAGTGAGTTTTTGCTTTTTTTCTTCCGGAGACATAGGTAGGTATTCTTGCCACTGTTTCTTCATTTCTGTTTTCTTTACCGCTTTTTCATCGTCTGACATTGTATCCCATTGCATCTTCATTTGCATGAAATGAAGTATCATGAATGCTCTGTCTTGTAGTGATATTGACTTCCACGCGTCAC
>CAZIHG010000069.1:0-6282 GCA_964539205.1 uncultured Candidatus Nitrosopelagicus sp. | reverse complement strand
CATTCAGAACAAAGGCTTTCACCACTATATTTTCTAGTATAAACTGCCGTATTTTGACATTTGTTACATTGCATGATTTTAATCAGTTCCTTGTTTAATATCTCATTCTTTAGATTGTAAACCAACCAGATTTGAAATACGATAATCCAATGTTCAAACCAAATATTATGAATGTAAATGCATAGATTGCCATCATTGTTCCATTTACCGACTTTTCAGATATTTTCTTATCAATTATGGTTTGGATGAATTTACCACCATCTAGTATTGGGAGAGGTAGCATATTGATAATTCCTATGAAAAATGATATCATCCATAACCAGAGCAAAAACATTGAAAGTTGTGGATTGTTCCATTCGATAAAGTTGTAAATTGGTTTGAAAGCCAAATTATTGTCACGCATTATTCCAACTAGACCTCTCTCAGGATCATCAGGTGATGCCATGATGGTCACAGGAATAACCGTTGATTGACCATCTCTTAGTATTGTGACATTAACTGTATCACCAGGTGAAAGCTCAACTTTCTGGAAATCCATCGGGCTTACTATCCCAACATCATTGATCTTTGTGATAATATCATTTGCTTGTATTCCTGCCTTCTCAGCTCCACCTCCATCAATTACTGACAGAACTAAAACACCTTCAGGTGACTCATAAAACCATCCTAAAAATGGTTCAGGCATTATTATTGCAAATAATGGATTTGTTAGGAGAATTGCACCAAGTGCAAAGGCAAAGATAACATTTGATGTTGCCCCAGCACCAATTACTCTTAATCGTGATATTTTTCGTGCTTTATCAAATTCTTCTTCATCAGGCTCTACAAATCCGGCAAACATTGCAATGAATATTGCAAAACCCCCAGTTTTTATCTTAATTTTCTCAAGTGTTGCAACAATTCCATGAGCTCCTTCATGAATGATGAGTACTATTGGAATAGATAGTAAAAAGTATAAAATTGCAGAAGCAGAAGTTAACGTGACACCAGGAATTAACACCGTAAGCTCTGCAAATTCAGTTGGTTGTACAAAGAAGTTTGCAATGTTTTGGAACAAGAACCAAAATGCAAACCCCATCATCAAAAATCCTGCAATCACACTTACATCAGCAAATACCCTGACTCCACGTCTTGTCCTTCCTAATAATTTGGTTAGTGCAGATTGAACTTTGTAGTTTTTATAAGTTAGACTATATGGTTTTATTGTAAAGCCAAATCTCTCAGCCTTTATAGCTTTTGCCGTGACAAAAATTGCTACCCAGGCTATCAGAACATAGATTATAGCATTTTGTGTTATAAAGTCAAATTCCATGTGATCGGTAATTTTTTTTAATACCGTACATTTATCGGTTGCTATGAAGCCTGTGATTATTATCTCAACATTTCCAGACAAAAGAACCGTGACAAAAATTGCTAATCAACTAGTTAAGAAAAAACTTACAGCATGCGTGAACATTACGAAAATATCATCTGTTTATTCATGGAAGGGAAAAGTTGAGAATCAATCAGAATATTTAGGATTATTCAAAACAACCAAAAAACAATTACCTAGTTTGAAAAGAGAATTACAAAAACTCCATCCGTACGATATTCCAGAAATTGTAGAAATTAATCCAATCTCAATAAACAAGTCATATCTAAAATGGCTTGTTGATTCTACAGTTTAACCATCTACAGGAAATCTTAGAAGTGAGATAATTCCACCCAATCCTGAAACCCTTAATCCTGCATCGGTTGTACCGTCAACACTGTATATTTTACCACCTTTCAATTCAACATCATTTAGAAAATCAATTACCTCCTGCTCATTGAAATCTTGAATTACTTTTTCGGAAAAAGCCAAAGCCTCTATTGCACCAAATTCATTGGCATTTTGTGTCTCTTTTAGACCCATTGAAAATTTCTTACTTGCCTTATTAGCTAGAAACATGACCTGATCTATTATTTCTGATACTTTTGCAAGTTTGCTATCGGACATAATTTCCTTCATCGATTCCGATTTGGTAAAGATGTGTATTCCATCCTCACCACCAGAGTCCACTCCTTCGACTATTTTTATTTGGATTTTTTGACCCAATTTTGTCTTGGAAAGAAAATTTGCAAATTTCTTTCTTGTTTCACCAGGTCCAAAAATTATTACTGTATCACCACTTTGGATCGTTGTTGAAAGAGTCCTAAATATATCATCAAAGAATTTTTCAATCTTGAAATTTGTTTTGTATCTTTTTCCACTTGAACCTGAATACATGTTAGGCAGGAGTTGTAGATGTGTTCCCTTTAATCTACCAATTCCACAATCACTTGTATCCACAGCAACTAAGACAAATGTTGCTCCATGTTCTTTTGACCGTGCAAGTTTTCTTTCGATTGGTGTCCATTTTTTCTTTATAAGATTGAATGGTTGATCAATTTTTATCATAAATGAGTGATGTGAGCCATGAGGAACAGATTCATTATTTGATTCGGTAATTATTCCACCTACACGAATTCTGTCTAAGACATCATCTAATGAGATCTTTTCAACCTCAATTGCGAGTTTAATCTTAATTCTTTCACCTTTATCAGGTCTTGAGAATTCTTTTTCCTGTTTTATAACACGTGTTGTTTCTCCAACAACTTTATCACCCTTCTTTATTAGCCGGCGAATAGTAAGTAAATCGTCAGAGTCTTCAGGACTTAATGAAATTGTATTATCATCTAGAGTTCTTGTGATCATAATTATTCTAAAATTTACTAGTAAAAAAAAACTAATTTGTCACTTTTTCAGATTGCTCTTCTGATTTCTTTTTAACATAGTTTTCAACCCAATCCAATGTTATTACACCACCTTCAGCTAGATTTACCAATGAATTGGATGATGCTTCTCCAATAACTTTTCCATTATTTTTTCTAATTTGGCGCCATTTCAACTTTGTATTACCACTCTTTGAAGAATAGATTATTCCTAAAACATCACGTGCGTTAACAAATGTAATATCTCGAATTTTTTTCAGAGTGACTTCATCAGCAGCTTCCACATAGACAGAACCTTTATCTTCTTCACGAGTTGGAAAAACTTCGGGATCATTAAGATAACTGTGAGGTGCAAAAGAACTGCATGTACTTGCCATAATGAATCTTCTAAAACTTTCTAATGATGATGGTGCATTTATTGTGACCATTTTTTAAATAGAAAAATATCTCAAATATCAAGCTTATTGAAAGATTCAAGAACGCCCACCTTTAACCAAGAGTGCAGGCGATGATGCAAAATATCCTTTGATTTGATGATAGGGATCTTGAGTTCTGAGCCTGCAACCTTGTGACAATTTCTTGCTAACAACTTTACTGTGAACTCTTAATCATCCGAAATCAACATCACGTTTTTGAGATTGCTCTTCATTTTTTCTAGCTGCTGCTCTCCACTCATCATCATGATTTTGTCTTCCATGGTTGCATTTTACACAACCAACAATTTTTCCATTAGGATGCTTCTCAAATGTTTCACATCCACAAAAACAAGCCATAATTATTACATATTTTTTTAGTATATTTTCTTTTGTGACTATTGGTTTCTTGAGGTCTGACAGCATTCACCCATTGGGATATCAAGTCCTCTAGGGCTTTTACTAGGGCATTTCAACATAACACATAATGCATCAGTAAATTGTTTGCTCATATGATGTTCAACACCACAGACCATCTCTTCATCAATATCAATTTTTAATGCACTTGACATCAAAACCTCCAGTAATCTACTATTCCTAATCATAGATGCGGCAATCTTTTCTCCATTCTCTGTTAATGTGACTCCTGCTTTATTATATGTCACGAGTTCTCTTTTTGCAAGTTTTTTTAACATTTGCACCACACTTGGTTGTCTGACATTTAGTCTCTTTGCAATTGTACTTATTTTCACATCTCCACCTTTTTCTCTAATATGCCATACTGCTTTCAAATACATCTCTGTATGTTCTGCCTCAGCAGTTCCTACAAAAAGTACTTCTTCGTCTGTTAATGAATCCATAATATCATCAAACAACTTTGATCTAATAAATTTTCAATAGATTTTACAAATAGATAATTTAGGTTCATTTTACTACTTTGGCATCTTTTAATAGATATTCAAAATACTCTCTAGCAAATCCAGCTAAACCTGAGTGATCAGCCCATATTGCTACTAATTCAGATGAACTAGAACTACTTATCTCAGGACCAAGTAAAATCACAACATACCTCTTATCAGAAATTATACCACCACCAAAAAGTCCTTCTTTTACTTTCACATTTGCAACTCTAGAAATTGACTTTAGTGACTCCTTATCAAGACTATCTGATGTAAGAATTGTAATTTCTATTCCTTTATCATGCAACTGTCTTATTTTTGGTAGTGCTTGCTTGACAATTTCTTCACCTGCTTGTGGTACAGCAATCATTACTTCTTGCCTACAATTCTCTACCATTTCCATAATTTTGGAAACAATATTCAGAGCACCTGAAATAAACCAAATATCTGGCTTTTCACTAGTTCCACTTTTTTCATATAGAGGAACTAGTTCAGTCAAGATTTGATTTTGATTATTTGAGAACTCTCCATCAATATTTTGTTTTGTAGATTCTAGTGCAGTCACTGGAGATTTTGCAATATATTTTGTTGGTCTAGAATCGTCAGAACCAATCCAGCCTTTTTCTTCTAGTGTACCAAGTACTTCATAAATCTTCGAATAAGGAACCCCTGATTTGTTGCTTAGTTCCGAAGCATTAAGTTCACCACTATTTATTAGAGCAGTATAAGTACGAATTTCGTAACTCGTAAGACCTATCTTCTCTAAGGATTTCCGTACTTTATCAGAAATACTCATTGTGTTCGATTGCAAATTTTGCTATTTAAATTCACTATCTGATCTCTACCTATTTCATCTGGTGTATAGTAGGAATTGGATTATATACTAACTTTAAAGAAAATTAGTAAATGGCACTAATTCAGATTTCCAATCAGTCCACAAAGACGCAGGGAAAGAAATCAACTATTAGATTTACCCAGAGTATTTGTCCAGATTGTAACATGATTTTAGATGCAGAAGTTTTTGAGAGAAATAATCAAGTCTTTATGTCAAAAGTTTGTCCAACTCATGGAGAGACGGAAGAGCTATATTTTGGTTCTTATGATATGTATAAGAAATTTAGTACATACTGGGTTGACGGAAAAGGTGCACACTCACCCAATGTTATAATGGAAGACAAATGTTCTTGTCCAAATAACTGTGGGCTTTGTTCTAATCACTTATCACATAGTGGACTTGCAAACATGATAGTCACAAACAGATGTGATCTTACTTGTTGGTATTGTTTCTTCTATGTTAAGAAAGGTCTTGAGGGAGCATACATGTATGAACCAAATCATGATCAAGTAAGAGCAATGATGAAAACATTACGAGCAGAAAGACCAATTACAGGAAACTCTATGCAGATTACTGGCGGAGAACCAATGCTTAGAGATGATATTTCCGATGTTATCAAAATTATGAAAGAAGAAGGTGTTGATCATATACAGATGAACACCAACGGTATTAGACATGCAATGGATCCAGAAGCTGGACGTGAAGTCAGAATGGCTGGCTGCAACAATCTTTATCTAAGTTTTGACGGTGTAACTGCAAGAACTAATCCAAAGAACCACTGGGAAATTCCATATGCATTAGATACTTGTAGAAAGACTGGAACAACTGTAGTTTTTGTTCCAACTGTAATCAAATCAATTAATGATCATGAATTAGGCGGAATTATTAGATATGCACAAAAGAACATGGATGTAGTTCATGCTGTAAACTTCCAACCAGTATCACTTACTGGAAGAATGGGAAAGACAGAACGACTGAAATATAGAATCACCGTTCCGGATTGTATTCAGAGAATAGAGGAACAGACAAGCGGTCAAGTAACTGCTGATGATTGGTATCCAGTACCAAGTTGTATGCCATTAACTAATGTTATTGAAGCATTTTCAAGTAAACCAAAATATGAACTATCAATCCACTTTGCATGTGGTGCAGGCACATATGTCTTTGAAGACGCTGATACAAAGAAATTTGTCCCAATGACACGTTTCACTGATATGCAGGGAATGTTAGAGTTGTTTGAAGATAAGGCAGAACAGATTCGTTCTGGTGCAAACAAATACTTTACAATGTTAGAAGTTGTTAGAAAACTCAAAGGCTTCATAGATAAAGAAAAACAACCAGCAGGATTAGACCTTGCCAAGATGTTTAGTAGCATCCTAATGAAGAGATCATTTGATGCTGT
>CAZIHG010000068.1:0-7378 GCA_964539205.1 uncultured Candidatus Nitrosopelagicus sp. | reverse complement strand
TTTGAATATCATTATGAATAACTTCTCTATCTTTATCTGATAATTCCAAGTCACCATAACCATAACTAAATCCATAATGTGTGATGAATTGCTTTATCATAATTAATTCAGAATTGAGGAATGTCTTTGCCTGAGCATTACATAATCTTTTGCAATTCTATGCAAAACACTCTCTGGCTCTTCAGCACCAATTGATGACTTATCAATAACACCACTAATTAACTGACCATTTTTGATGACTACATCTTTTTGTTTACCAGCAGTTCCTTTTGACCACTTGGATGTCATAATATAATTAAAATCCTCAGGTAAGAAAAGTGAGAATAATTGTTTGCCAGTATATAATTTATCTTTATTATTTTCAGGATCGGGAAGTTTTCCAGTATATCCACCAAGCATTGCAAGATTTGCAAATTCCTGACTAGTTAAAGTAGTGTCATCTTTTGTCATCAAATATGCTCCTGTAATAAAATCACGTAAAGCACCAATAATTGGTCCACCAAATCTTGGGGAAATTAGTTGGTCTTGTACACGCATCAACAATATTGCTTCTGATCTTGCTTCTTCACTTTGTGGCACATGAAGGTTCATTTCATCACCATCAAAATCAGCGTTGTATGGTGGACACACAGATGGATGTAGTCTGAATGTTTTACCAGGAAGTACTCGTACATAATGAGCCATAATAGACATTTGGTGTAGAGATGGTTGTCTGTTGAATAGGACAACATCCCTATCCATTAGATGACGTTCTACTAAGAATCCAGTCTCCAAAGAATCAGCAATTATTGAACGATCTTCTACAAAATCTAATCTAATTTTGACGCCATCAGGACGTGTAATATAATTTACTCCTGGATGTTGTGTAGGTCCATTAATTACTAATTTTTTTAACTTATCAATATTCCAATCAGTGACAATTTCTGGAATTGTAAGTTTCATTGCTACTGTTTCAGGAACACCCACTTCGGAAAGATCAAGATTAGGATCAGGAGAAATTACAGTTCTGCTGGAAAAATCCACACGTTTACCAGATAATGAACCTCTGAATCTTCCTTCTTTTCCTTTTAATCTCTGTGTTAAAGTTTTTAGTGGTCTACCAGAACGATGATGAGCTTGTGGAATACCAGAAACTTCATTATCAAAATATGTAGTGACATGGTATTGTAGTAAATCAACTAGATCTTGTACGATAAGTGGAGGTGTTCCAGCTTCTTTACTTTCTTTTAATCTCTGATTAACTCGTATAATATCTACAAGTTTGTGTGTTAGATCATCTTCTGATCTAATTCCTGTTTCAAGAATAATTGATGGTCTAACAGTTACTGGTGGTACTGGAAGTGCTTGTAAAATAAACCATTCAGGTCTAGCTGTCTTTGGATCATAACCAAATAATGCCAATTCATCATCTGGAATATTTGCCATTCTTTCTCTGATTGTAATTGGTAAAAGTCTATTTTCTCCAATCTCAGTTTTTTCAATGAATGTAGTTGGTTTGGTAAAGACTATCTCATATTGTGATTTTCCACATAATGGACAGTCTTTATGCTTTTTTGCCTTTTCTTGTATCTGTTCAGGTATTCGTTTTTGAGAAATTACTGTGTATGAAGAATGACGTTCTCGAATCTTTTTAAATTCATCAAGATCTTCTTTAGGAATTTTGATCCTTCCACAAGTTCTACATGTAGATTGTAACAATTTGTAGATATTATCTACAAATGCTATATGTAAAACAGGCTCAGACAACTCAATATGACCAAAGTGCCCAGGGCTTCTAGCGGCTGTATTACCATCAGTGACACACTTCTGACCAGGCTCCAAAACACCTAATTTTCCGTCCATCAAACCTCCTTGGACAGCCATTCCATCCTCATCATATGTTTCAGGCTGTGTAATCTCACACACAGAATATTTCCGGATTTCCTGAGGTGACCATACTGCAAATGTTATCTCATTAATGGTTTTTGTACTAGCTGACATTAGATTCTCTCCTTCAGATGTAATCGTGGTGCAATGTTAAGACTAAGAATTTCTTGCAAAAGTAGTTTGAAAGCATAAGCAACAGATACAGATGAGATTGGAGCAGTATCTCCACATTGTGCACATACAAATTTTCTCTTTCTTGCATCATGATAACCTGTCAAACCACATTTTTCACAAATTAGAATATCAGTTTTATCAGATTCATCAAGCAATCTGTCTTTTAGAAGCATGGAAGCACCATAAGCAATTAGACAATCACGTTCCATCTCACCAAACCTAAGACCACCGCCACGAGCTCTACCTTCAGTAGGTTGTTTTGTCAACATTTGAACTTGTCCTCTTGCTCTTGCATGAATCTTATCAGAGACCATATGATGAAGTTTTTGATAGTATACTACTCCGATAAACACATCAACTTCAAACGATTTACCAGTTCTACCATCATACATTTTCTCTTTTCCGGAATATTTCAAACCAGATTGATCAAGAATTTGTTTTACGACATCCATTTTTTCACCTACAAATGCAGAACCATCAAATTGTTTTCCTCTAACTGCAGCAGCTTTACCAGTGACTGATTCCATCATCATTCCGACAGTCATTCTAGATGGAAATGCATGAGGGTTGATTAGTACATCTGGAGATATTCCATTCTCCGTGTATGGTAAATCTTCGTTTTTAGCTAGTACACCAAGAACGCCTTTTTGACCATGTCGTGAAGCAAATTTGTCACCTATTTCTGGAGTTCGCATATCACGAACTCTAATCTTATACATTTTACCACCTTCATCAGATTGTGTCATAACAACAGTATCAACAACTCCGGTTTCTGATGGACGTACACCAATGGATGTGTCTCTTCTATATGGTCCACTAGTCTCAAATTCTTTATATTCTTCCATAAATCTTGGAGGACTTGTTTTTCCAATCAAAACATCACCACCTAATACATTGGATTCAGTTGCAACTACTCCATCATCCTCTAACATTCTGTAAGATTTTTCTCCTTTGAATCCTCTTACATTGTCATCAGCACTTGGAATTTCAAAATTATCTCTCATTCCACCAGGATATTGTTTGGCTTCAGCCTCATAGATTCTATAAAAGAATGTTCTTGCTAATCCCCTATCAACAGAAGATTTGCTTAACACAATAGCATCTTCAATGTTATAACCATCAAATGGTAATACCGCAACAACACAATTTTGTCCCGCAGGTCGTTCTTCCATTCCTAAGAGATGTAATGCCCTAGTAGTTACAATTGGTGTTTGAGGATATAACATGAAATGTTGACGAACATATGTACTTGTATTCATCATTGGTGTTGAGAAACCTAAACTTTGTTTAGCCATTGCAGATTCATATGTGTTTCTTGGAGATTGATTATGTTCAGGATAAGGTATGATTGATGCACCGGCTCCCAAAATTGCAGATGGGAATATTTCCATATGAGTGTACTTTTTCAAGTTTTTTTCATTAAAAGTAATATGACAATTTTCTTCTTCGTTTGCATCGATTAACTCAATAGTTCCCATTCTGACCAAGTCGGTCCATGAAATTAATTTTTTTGAGATTTTTTCTAGTATTTCATCAGTCAAAAATGATTTTCCATCACTAACAATTACTAATGGTCTTAGAACTCTACCAGCATTACAATTAACGTAAAGTCTCTGTGTTGCACCATCTAGTTCAGGCTTGTGAATAGAGATTCCAATATGTGGATGTATTTTTGAACTTCGTCTTAAACTACGTAATTCGTTGACTAATTTTTCACCATCCTTATGAAAACCAATTAATTTTCCATCAACAAATACTCGTGTTCCATCTTTTTTGATGTTAGGGTTTGTAGTCACCAAATCGGAAACTCCAAGTTCAAATAATTTCTCAGTGATTTCTTCATTTGATACGCTAACAGAAATAATTGCAGATAGTGCTAGATTTTTTACAAGTCCACAATTAGAGCCCTCAGGAGTCTCACTAGGACAAATTCGACCAAAGTGAGTAGAATGCAAGTCTCTTGCCTCAAAGTTAGGTTGGGTTCGACTTAGTGGTGATTGTACACGTCTTAGGTGACTGATAGTTGAAAGATAATTTGTCCTATCTAGTAACTGTGTAACACCTACACGCCCTCTTCCCCAGTTACCAGTTGCAATAGCATTATTGAGTTTGTCCGAAATTATGCCTGGTCTTATTGCTGCTGCAACTGCATTAATTCCTCGTTTTTGTCCAGAACGCTCTAATTGATATTTCATATCCCTAACCAAATTTCTAAATGCGGTTCTGAACAAATCAGCAAGCATCTGTCCTGCGAACTTGATTACTTTGTTTCCATAATGATCTTTATCATCTGGATCAAGCCAACCAATTTTTAATTCAATTAATTTACACACAGCTTCACCCAAAAAATGTGCTTTTTCTTTTCTATTTTCAGGATGCTTTCCTAGGTGTGGAAGTAAACCCCAATCCAGTAATGTTTCAGTTCTTTTAATTTGGAATTCTTCTAACATTCCAGGTGCAATTCTTTTACTTATGAAAGAAATTGCATCTTTTGATGTTGTAATATCACCAGCTTTTTCAAAAGAACCTTCTAATTGGTCTTGTATTTCATTAACAAGAGATACTGCACCAGCAATATCCTTATCAGATTCTAATCCAAGTGCACGCATTAATGTCACAATTGGAATATCAACTGGTGAACCAGGAATCTTTGCAACAACCATTCCATCATCCTTCATGACTAACTCAAGTTTTGCACGATAACCAATTATTGATGAGTAAACTTTTGCTTTATGTACAATCTTACCGCCAATATTTTCAGCATCAACTATGATTTTGTTGTATGATAAATCTTCTAGTCCAACAATTACTCTTTCAGAACCATTAATGATAAAGTAACCACCGGGATCTCTTGGATCTTCTTGATATTCAATTAATTTTTGCTCATTAAATGTATGTAATATACATGCATTTGATTTTACCATGACCGGCATATCACCAACATGAATGAATCTCTTCTCAATCATTTTATTATCTTCAATCACACTAACTTCCATCATCACAGGTGCAACATATGAAATATTTCGTAATCTTGCTTCTGCAGGTGTGATACGTGTAATGGAACCATCAAGTTCCATCATTCTTGGTTGTTGCAATTTTATTTTTTCTAGTTGTATTTTGTATGGATATTCTGCATTTTCAATTTCAATTTGATTAACCTCAGTTATTATTTGCTGTAATCCATTTTCCAAGAACTCATCAAAAGAATTCAGATGTTGTCTAGCAATACCCTCTCTTTTTAGAATATCTTGAATTACAGGCCAACGTTTGTTATATTTTTCTTCCATTATGTTTCCACCACATATCTATAGTACAAACTTGTACCAGATGTTCCACTCTTTCTTGTTATTTTGATCATATCACCAGGTTTCACACCAAGTCCAACTATTGCAGGATCATTTACAAAGATTAATGGTAATTCAGTGGCATTACAATTGAATTTTTGTAAAACTTGTTCAGCTTCTTTTTTTGTAATAATTTCATGTTTCGGAACATATACGTGATTTGGGACTAGAATGAAGTTTTTCTTAGTAGCCAAATTTTAGACTCCCATGCATAACATTAGTTGCCTGAAAAAATAATCCGCACAAACTGAGAAATTTTTTTTTGTGAGTAATATATATTTACTTGGAAATTTTCCTAAAAAAAATTAAATTTTTCCAAAAGTGCTAGTTTTCTTAATTATATCTGGTTAAATATGATCTATCTTGTGAAAAAATATGAGATTAAGAAGATTTTGGCTTCTTACTTTTTCAGCATTATTATTAATTCCGTTTTTGAGTATAGAGAGTTTTTCAGACGATGAAGGTAGTTTTATCACAACTGACAAAGAATCGTATTCTGCAGGAGAAACAATTAGTGTCACTGGACAGGTAGCAATATCTAGTGGCTCACCAGTAATCATACAAGTGCTTACACCACTTGGAACATATGCACACATTGCACAAATAACACCAGATTCTGAAAATAATTTCAGTGAAGATATTGCAACTTCTATTGGTGGTAAATGGAAAGCATCAGGAACATACATCATTAAAGCAACGCACTATTACGGTTCGTTTGAAACACAATTTGAATATGGTGGAATGATGTCAGCTCAAATGAATCCATCTACTGAAACATCTAGTGAGAGTGAAGATGGGGTAGAATTTGGAATAGGTGGAACAATTGATCCATTTGCAGAAGGAACAAGTGTAATGCAACTAGAAGACTATGAAATATTCTATAAAATCACTGGTGCAAAAATTCTAAAGATATACCCTCTCCCAGAAGATAAATCATTAATGATAGAGATTGAGACATTCAGCGATGGTGAACTAACAATTACTTTGCCAAAACAAATTATTGATACAAACGAAGGAAGTTTCTTTGTTTTAGTTGACGGTGAGGAAACCAACCATGATGCAAGTTCAACACTGACCTCTTGGACTTTGACCATTCCATTCTATAATGGTACTGAAGACATTGAAATAATTGGTACATTTGTTATTCCAGAATTTGGTACAATTGCAGCAATAATCCTAGCAGTAGCAATTACTTCAATAATTGTACTATCTGCAAAGACAAAACTCAGTATTATGCCAAAACTGTAGTTCGTTGGATCAATTGTAAATATACATAAATAGAAAAAACTTTGACAAATCACAAGATGAACAGTAAAGCTATCATACTACTTCTGGCTATTGCGTCAGTTGGTAGTATGGGCATCACTTCACAAGCGTTTGCAGATGAACATATACCATATAGATATTTAGACAGTGATGAAGATCCTCATCTTCCTTCACTTTATTTTTACACAGAAAGTAAGACATTTGATCATAACTCTATCATTATAATTAATGGTGAAGTGAAAACGGTGAAGGATTTGGATGTGACACTTGTAGTAACAGGACCAACTGGTAGTATTGTACAAATTGACCAAATCCCAGTTTCAAGCGATGGAAGTTTCTTAACTACAATCAACACTGCAGGTGCAATGATGAAATATGATGGAGAATACAAAATCAAAGCAACATATGGTGCTGATATCACCCATTTTGAATATGTTAATTTGGTAGAAGGTGTTGACTGGTCTTATACTCCAAGTCAACATGAAGAACATCATGAAGAGGTGTTTGACTTGGTAGGTGAAGTAGATTATAGTATTAGTGGTGGACACGTCGAAGGCGTTACTGCTAACGTAAATGGAAACTCTCTAGTTGTAGCAATTCTTGACGCAGAAGATGGCGGTGTATTGACAATTACGCTACCAAGTGATGTCATCACACCATTCAATGATGGTACATTCTTCGTTCTCGTAAACGATGAAGAGAGTGATGATGCAAGTCAAGATGGAAAC
>CAZIHG010000067.1:0-4289 GCA_964539205.1 uncultured Candidatus Nitrosopelagicus sp. | reverse complement strand
CACATTACAATCACAATTAGCATCAATAGCATCTGATGTAGATAACAAACAACCAATCCCAACCGTACTTGGCCAGGCAGATGACGCAACAACCACTGTAAAGGAATTGCAAGCAAATGCTGGTGAAGGTGGAGCAAACCTTGGTGGCTACTTTGATACTATTGACAGATTACTTATCACCGCACAAGCAGCATATGCAAATGGCGATTCACAATTAGCATATGACTTGGCAAGTGAAGCATATTTGGATAACTATGAATTCTTAGAGGCACCAATTGGTGCAGTTGCCAGCGATATGATGTTATCAATTGAAAATGACATGAGAGAAGACCTTAGAAATATGATTCAAGCTGGCGTTTCTTACAATGATATTGAGTCCCAGATACGTTCGATAAATCTTGATCTTCAAAATGCAGAAGCAGCACTTGGTAGTGGCTCATCTACACAGCAAATTAAGCTAGAGGACGGTGGTGGATGTCTAATTGCAACAGCAGCATTTGGTTCTGAAATGGCACCACAAGTTCAGTTCTTGAGAGAGATTAGAGATAATACAGTATTATCAACACAATCCGGCACTACATTCATGACAGGATTCAACCAGTTCTATTATTCGTTCTCACCAATGGTAGCAGACTATGAAAGAGAGAATCCAGTCTTCAAAGAAGCAGTAAAACTATCACTAACTCCAATGTTAACATCATTAGCATTATTGAACTATGTTGACATTGATACCGAAGAAGAGATGCTAGGATATGGTATTGGTGTTATACTACTTAACATTGGAATGTACTTTGTTGCACCAGCAGCAGCAATTGTAGCAATTAAAAGACGATTCTTTTAATTTTACAAGAGCCAGATTTTTTAATTGCAAAATCAACATAGAATATGGATACATGTAGTCCTATTGCAATAGTTTTTCCATCACTTTTTGCTGTGAAAAATGAGGTAGAATCAGCCCCATGTTTTGAAGATCCGTCGTGTATTGGTTATCTAGTGGTTGTCAGTGCTGGGATAGTATATGTAATTTACAGGGGGTTGACAAGAGGAATGAGTAGAGAAGGAAGACGTGAAGCATTATCGAACTTTTTGGGTAGACAGCCTAAAAACAAGAATTAAATGCATATGTGATAGACGCAGTGTATGCCTGAATTTGTTGATGAAAAGACTGGAAAACGAATCTATCATGAAAATGAGACAACTCTAAAAATTCAACAATCTATAGAGAAAAAATTTGGAACTAAGGATAGTTTCATGCATAGGGATTTTGATGATGATCAACCATATGATGCAAAAAGGGCAACAGATGACGATGGAAAACCTCTATTAGTTGAAAAATCAAAACTATCGCTCTTTGATGTAGAATACAAGCTTGATGGCATGAATGTTGTGCCTATTGACAAAAACACAGGAAGGGCATTAGATGACAAACAGTTAGAAAGTTTGAGGAAGCAATTAATGAAAGAATGGCGTTATGTTGATGAGGATGAAGAAGACTAAATCCTTACAGAATTAGATTATTATTGTAGTATGTTTTTTCAAATTTAGTGAGGGGTAGTCCTGCTTAAAATCCAAAGAGCGTTAACTCCTGCTCTTAACGGCAGATACCATTCTGTCCTCACTACTTTTTAAATTAAGATTATATTCTGGCATTGCTAATTTGTAATGATTGTCGGAACATAATTCAGAACTTTTTGAACCAAGATGTAAGGAACTCCAGAATCATACTGGTGTGCGATTTGCTGCAATTATAGACAAAAATGGAAACAAAATTGCAGGTGGATTTACAGAAGGTGTGTCACCATATGAAGGTGATGAAAAAAATTTAAATGGTTTTTACAAATTTGCGGTTGATATATCATTACGAACAGACAGCCTTTCTAATTCATTGGGTGAATTAAATTACATTGCCTCACGACGTGATAAAGTAATTCTTATTAGTTTTCCATTTCCAATTAGTTCTAACATATTACTCATTTCAGCCGAACCTGGATTAGACATTGAAAATTTGGCATTAGATGTTGTAAAAATTTTCTCAAGTGAATCTTTAGCAGAAGATTAATCACTAATCAACCACATGAATTAGTTCTTTTAGTTGTCTTCTTGATTTTGGTGGACGTTTTTTTACAGGGTAACCAATACATAATAGTGATGTTGGTCTAAGTTTTGTATTAATTATCTCCTTTACCTTATTTTCATCAAACATTCCAATCCATATACTACTTAGGCCTAGTGCAGACGCTGCAAGCTGTGAATATGCAGCTGCCAATGTTGAATCTTGAATTGAAAATTTTAGAATGACCTCTTTTGGAAAATCTAATTTTATTCTAGTTGGATTCATACAAAATACTAAGACAACTGGTGTATTGACATATGGCTGATTATTAGCAGCTTTTACAAGGTTTTTCTTTTTCTCATTATCTCTTACATAGTATATTTCAAAACCTTGATAGTTCCCAGCAGTGGGTGCAGTATCAGCTGCAGCAAGAATTTTATCAATCTTCCACATCTCCACCGGATTATTAGAAAATTTTCTAGTAGAGCGTCTTGTAGCCATAACATTAAAGATTTCAGTATTTAATTTTTTTACTGGTTTTTCCTTTAGTATGTTTGAGATAAGACCAAATCTAGTGGTTAAATCATCTACAGATTTCTCATCTGGCTCAAAGCCTTTAGGCCATGTCATCTTTTTGTTTATTTTTTCAGTCATGATTTGTTATCAGAATATCTATTAAAATTAGTTCTTATTTTTTAAAACTAGTTACAAAACGTTCTGTTGCACTTTTCATACATTTTACATCAGATTGTGAATGGGCATCAGAAATCGCACCCAACTTTCCAGGTAAAAAGAATATGTTATCATTTGCAATCATTTCAAAATGATATTTATGTAATTTCTTAATATCACATTTGGCAGCATCAGTAGCGTTATCTATCTTTGAAATGTTATTTTTTGGAAAATGCGTCATGAATAGTGAGCCCTTTCCAGTAATTATGACATCTTCATCGAATATTTTTTTCAAAACTTTTTTTGTATTATCACCAAGATCATTAATTTTTTTGTATAACGAATTACCATTTTTCTTAATTAGATCAAGATTAGCAGAACCCGCAATCATACTTAGTGGATTTGCAGAAAATGTTCCACCACCAATATACGTCCTAGTTTTTTTGGAATGTGTTATTGTATTTGCATGTTCCATGATATCATTTTTTCCACAGATGACACCAATTGGAAATCCACCGCCAACAATTTTTCCTAAAGTGATTATATCTGGATCTAATTTCATTGTATTATACAAGCAACCATATCGAAATCTAAATCCAGTGACAATTTCATCTAAAATAAAAAGTGAGTTATTCTTTTTTGTGAATTCCTCTATGCCCTTTAGATAGTCTTTGGTTGCTGGTATTGCACCACCACCCCCTAAAACAGGTTCTACCACCACTCCAGCTAGATCTTTCTTTACTGATTCTAATATGCCAAGTGATTTTTCCAAGTTATTATATGGTAATGATCTAATGCTTTTCTCATCAGTCAGACCTTTGCTTTCTGATTGTTCAAATGGCCAATTAACAGTCTTTAGCAGATCAGTTGTGTAGCCGTGCCAGCCACCATCAATTTTTGCAACTATTTTCTTTCCAGTTGCGGCTCTAGCTAATCGTACAGCATACATTGTTGCCTCCGTTCCTGTTGTGACATAACGGATTTTTTCTGCCACAGGAACTGCTTTTGATATCTTTTCAGAAAGCAAAATTGCATTTTGATTTGATGTTCCATGCATCCATCCATTTTTTATTTGGTCTATTGCTGCTTTCTCAATATTTTTTGCAGTATGCCCTAAAATCAAACTCCAATGACCCATCCAATAATCTGTGTATTTGTTTGAATCAACATCTATGAGAAATTTTCCACTAGCTGATTTTGTCACAAATGGATATGGTTCAAAAAATCTAATATTATGATGAACACCATTGACATGATATTTCTTCGAAGTTTTGAAGAGTTTTGCAGAACCCTCGGTCTTTTTTTTATATAGATCAGTGGAATTTTTCATTATCTATTATCGCTGTTTTTTTGAATATATTACTGATCGGAAATTTTTGTGTTTTTGAGGCTATTTTTGCATAGTTTATATTCGCATTCTGATGCAAAGTTTTTGCATACGTAACGCAAGAGCGGCGCTTGTGATGAAGTATGGTATAATTGCCATTTTGTGATTTACAGGCCTCCAGTTACGCATACAAAATGAGGATCTGATCATATGATCAAATCTGAGATGTGAAGATTA
>CAZIHG010000066.1:0-5421 GCA_964539205.1 uncultured Candidatus Nitrosopelagicus sp. | reverse complement strand
AAAGGTGCAAAGATTACAGCAGAGAAACTAGAAGTAATCAGAAACGAATTTTTGTATTTTTATCCTGTTGATTCTAGACATTCAGGTAGAGATTTAGTTCCAAACCACTTGACATTTTTTGTTCTAAATCATGTTGCAATATTTCCTAAAGAGAATTGGCCAAAAGAGATTGTCGTGAATGGATCTGTCTTAATGGATGGAAAAAAGATGTCAAAATCAATGGGCAACATCATCCCATTACGTGATGCAATCAAGAAATATGGTGCAGATCCAATTAGATTATCAATACTAATTTCAGCCGAACTTTTGCAAGATGCTGATTTTAATATAGAAACAATCTCAAGTATTAAAAATAAATTGGAAATTCTATACGAAGATTGTATAAAATTTAACAATCCTGGAAAGATAGGAACTGAGCCTGAAGATATTTGGATACAAAGTAGATTGTCAAAATTAATTTTTGAAGTGACTGATTCTATGGAAAAGATGCGTCTTCGTGAAGCATTACATAATATTTTGTATGGATTTGACAATGAACTTCAATGGTATATTAGAAGAGCAAATGCGAAAAATAGAAATGATATTTCAGGAGTCCTGAACAAGGTTCTTGCAATACGTGTCACCATGCTTTCACCATTTGCACCTCACGTGTCAGAAGAGATGTGGGAAAAATTAGGAAATTCAGAGATGGTTTCAAAATCATCATGGCCAAAGCAAGAAGTGCAAACAGACAATAGAGCAATACAAAATGAAAGTCTTCTTAGTTCAGTAATGAACGACATTTCAAATATTACAAAAGTAACAAAGATTACACCTAAAAAAATTATAATTTACACAGCAGATAATTGGAAATCAAAGGCATATCATAAAATTCTGAGTGGTGTAAATTCAGGAGAAACGAATGTTGGAATATTCATCAAGGATTTAATTTCACAAAAAGAGACAAAAAATGTAAAAAAAGATCCTGACTTTGTGAAAAAAACATTGAAAGATATCCTTTCAGAACCAACAGAGTTAAGAAAAACAAAGATGCATGCAGGAGAAATTGATGAGAGTGAAATTATTTCTAATGAGCTTTCATCACTTATTGAAGCAGATTATGGAATAAAATTACAAGTGTTTTCTGAGAACGATTCTGACAAATATGATCCAAAAAATAAAGCAAGAATTGCAAGACCATACAAACCAGCAATATTAATCGAATAAAACACGAGCATTGTATTTATTGGGTTGTGACAAATCTACGATAGATGAAAATTGCTGTGATGGGAATGGGTGTAGCTGGTAGTTATCTTATGGCTAGACTAAAAAATTCTGAGCATGAAGTGGTTGGATACGAAAGAATGGTAGAAGAAAAACACGATTCAATTTGTGCATGGGGAACAATAAAAAAAGAATTAGATGAATTTTGTAAGAAAACTGGTAGAAACTTTAGTGATTTCCTAATTCATAATGGAAAAGAAATGCATGTTAAAATGAATAACGATGTAAAATTTGATATTGGATTGAAAGGACTTTGTACATATAACAAATTAGGATTGATTAAAGATTTCATAAAAGATTGTGATGTGATTTATGGTGAAGCACCACCATTAGAAGAATTAGAAAAAGAATATGATATGATCGTAGATTGTACAGGATTTCATCGAGTTTACCTGCCAAAATTAGAACAAGACTTCTTTTTACCAACGTATGAGTATAAAGTTGAATATGAGAATGGAGTACCATTTGACGATTTTTACATTGAACCATTTCCAGGTATGTCAGGATATTTTTGGTATTTCCCATTTGGTCGTAATTCTGCGCATATTGGTGCAGGTGATTATAATAAAAACCACGTTAAAGCAACTGATGCATTTCTAGAAAAACATGGAGGAAAAATAGTTATGACTAAGGGACGTCCAATTAGATTGGCAACTCCAGATAGATGTAAACCATACTACTCGGGAAAAGTGGTTGGTGTTGGAGAATCTATCGGAACAGTATACGCATTATTAGGTGAAGGAATTATTCCATCTATGCAGTGCGTTGATATTTTCTTAGAAAATATGCACGACTTCAAAGCATATGAAAAAGCAGTTGAAAAGCATTACAAGGTTTATGCTAAAGTGTTTAATTTTGTAAGAGCAAAAATTCATCATGATTTTAGTTTCTTAAAAGCACTACCAGACTTTTTATCAATATTCAGATATATGAAAAAGAATGAAGATAGATTTGGAATGCATATTAAAATGGCAGATTTAATGAAAGTTGCGAAAGCCTAATTCATACTTAGAGAACCAAAACCATCTTTTAATGTACGACTTGATCCCATGTTATAATTATAAATCGTTGTGGCATATTCTTCAAGAATTTCTTTCATAGAATCAAGTGATTCATCAAGATAAAATCCTGGACAATCTCCTGTAAATTGGAAAGTTGCATGAACTCGTGCACGACCTTTCTCATTTTGAGCCCATGTTGAAAATGGATAAAGATAACAAACACCAGGACGGTCAGGATGAATTCCACACGCACCTTCGCTATCTAAAAATCTACATGTTATATGAGTTCCATCATCTTCTTGAGTTTCATCTTCTTTTCTTTTTAGGTTAATATTTGTCATAACTGATAAACCACCAGAAGGAGTTGGTTCTTCATGTGTTGCAATCAATGTTTCTTTTTTGATGAAGTCTGAAGTTTTTTGATATTTTAAACCATTACCAATTTGAATGAGATCATCTGATGTCAAAGGCAATCTTCCTTGTCTATTACAGCAATTGTGACAATCAGGCCAAAAGCATTTCCATAAAATGTATTTTTGCTCTTTTGATAAAAATGGGATATGAAATACTACATTTCCCACTTTTAATGTAAAATCAGAGACATTAGTGATTTTTCCTAATACAAAATCTTGAATTATGGGATCTATATCCCAATCTTTTTTTAACAATTCTAGTGATTTCTGAATCTCATTTAATGACATCTATTGAATTATAACCCATTTTTTTAATATTATAATGTTGAGTGAAAAAGGCAAATATGCATCA
This sequence comes from uncultured Candidatus Nitrosopelagicus sp., assembly GCA_964539205.1. Lineage (GTDB taxonomy): Archaea > Thermoproteota > Nitrososphaeria > Nitrososphaerales > Nitrosopumilaceae > Nitrosopelagicus. The sequence continues at coordinate 2,392 of CAZIHG010000066.1, read as the reverse complement.
GCTACAGAGAATAGGAGGTTTGTATGGAAGGAGATAGTTTGGCCGTTAATTTTGGAAAATAATGATGTTTCATTTACATTAAAACAATATCAAAAGAAACGTGATGATATATGTAAAAAATTTAATATTCCAATCACAACCTTGTCAAGAGGACTAGCATCACTTATCCAAAAAGAATTACTTTTAAAAGAAAACCAGAATTATTCAATCCATTATAGGTTAATTGCATATATGAGATTAAAAGCTGAATGTGATTATGGAACAGCTATACATGAAACAAAAATAAAGTGACAGCAAATGATTATATTCTATTTTTTTGAATTTGGTATGAAGCCCGGTAGTGTAGCGGCAAGCATAGGGGCCCCTGGAGCCTTTGACCTCGGTTCGAGTCCGGGCCGGGCTATATGTTAATTATCTGGAAGGCTGAGCCGCTCTTTCTAAATCGTTCTTTTTCTTAATAGATGGTGCAGAAGGATCATTATTTGCTGCAAGTATCAGATGTTCAGCAATGTATTCTTCAATTGGTTTAGGATTAGAGAATGTTGCCTCTTTTATTGCATCTGCAATAAACCGCAAAGCTAAATCAACTCTTCTTAATGGTGCAACGTCAACAGACACATGATAAACAGTGCCGCCATAAACAATTCTGGTTGTATCCTCATTTGGAGCAGAGTTTTCAACTGCTCTGACAAGGACTTCTACAGGATTTTTACCAGTTTTAAGGTGTATAATTTCAAAGGCAGTTTTTACAATGTTTAATGAGTGATGTTTTTTACCACCTTGCCTTCCTGTGTTTTTTGCATATTTTTTACCAAAATGCATTAATTTGTTTGCCAATCTTTCAACAATATTGACCTGTCCTTTATTGTAGCGTTTTAATGCTGAACGACCAAAATCTAATGGGATAATAACTTGCTTAAGAGAGATTGCAGTTTTTAATCCTAAATCTTGAATCTCTATTTCAGTAGTATCCCATTTTCTAAATAAAAGTAACTTTTGTTCTGACATATCTATCTCCTTGGTTTTTCTTTCTTACCTAGAACTAATTCACGTAATGAAGTATTATTAACCTTAAAAATCTTAAACCTGACTCCTGGAATATCTCCCATTGCACCACCTTGTGTTGCACCCATACCTTCAACATGAACTTCATCATGTTCATCAACAAAATTCATTGCACCGTCACGTGGTAAAAATGCTGTTATGGATTTTCCATTTTTAATTAATTGAACTCTAACACATTTTCTTACTGCAGAGTTTGGCTGTTTGGCTTCAACACCAACTTTTTCCAATACAATTCCTTTAGCCTGGGGTGAACCAGCAAATGGATTTGATTTTCTATCTAAACCCAATTTCCTTCTTTTGTATGTGGAGATAGCCCAACGTTGTTTCTTTCTCTTTTCTTTAAGATCTCGTCCTGCAAATAATCCTAAAGGTGATTTTGCCATATTACCACTCCAGAGATGTTTGTTGGCTATTGATTACAATACTTGTAATCTGAAAATATCTTCTTGCAAGTAATCTAGCCTTTTCTGCGTTACGACCTTCTCGTCCAACTACCACACCTTTCTTTGCTGGATCAACTGTAATCACAGCTTGGAAAGTATCATCAAGTCTTTTAGAAATTTTAATTTCATTGATATATTTCTCGTTCAAAATATTTTTTAAGAATCGTTCTTGATTATCTGAATATTCAACTAGTTCAACATTTCTATTAATTTTATTTTGTAATGTTTTAATGTGGGATCCACCTTTTCCAATAGCTAAACCCATCTTTCCTTCATTGACAACAAAGATTAGTCTATCTAGTTTTTCATCTTCAATGCAATCTCGGGCAGTAGCTTTTGTTATATTTTGAAATAAAGACATTAAACGCATTTGATCAGTTGTTAATTTTATTTCTTGTGTCATAGTTTATCTTATTTGATCAAAAAATTTTTGTGTCTCATTTAAACCTTGATTGAATCTCTTAATTGAGAAAGTATTTAACAGGATCATTGAGATTCAGATTCTTTCCTAAGTGATGTGATATCACTTTCTGATATTTGTGGAAGTGAAAGTGTAGATACACGAAACTGTAATCCGCATAACTTTCCAAGATTTACAGAAGTGTCATTAAATGTTAGTGTTGGAATCTTTGATTTTTTTGCGTCAGATTCAATTTTTTGACGGGTTTCTGTTTGTATTGATCTCGATAAAACTATAAGTTTTGATTTTGAAATTGAATTCAAAACTTCTTTAGTTCCTAAAATGCATTGATTTTCTTTGACAGCGTCTTTCAATGTCTTCTCTAGAATTTTTTGCGTCATTATACCTTGTAAGAACAACTCAATTTTTGTGACTTATAGATTTATTGTCGCTAATATCCACGACTGTTCCTATCAGGTTTGTC
>CAZIHG010000065.1:0-11469 GCA_964539205.1 uncultured Candidatus Nitrosopelagicus sp. | reverse complement strand
CTGGTGGAGTTGACGTTCCTCCACCATTGAGTTGGATCTTTGAACCAAACTTTTTACTATCTTATCCTGGTGAATCAGTACACATTTTGCGATACAAGGATGTAAATGAAAGAATGCAAACATTGTATCGATACTTTTTGTACAATTTATTTGGAAAGGAACTAGATTCTTCTCAAGTTACTGAAGGCACAAATCCAGATTGGTTGGTACCACTAATTGTTGGGTTTGATACAAGAGACATACCATACACTGCAGGAAATCCATATCTTAGATTAGCAGGATATGGATTAGTTGATACATACAATGGTGATATTAGTTTAATCAAATATGGAGATGATTTCTTTTCAGAAATGATGATGAATCAGTATGAAGATGATATTATTGAAACTCCAGATTGGTTAGAAGAACAGATCAGATATCCAGAAGAGCTCTTCAACTGGAAGACAGAGATGTACAACATATATCATGTCACAGATGTTGAGACATTTATCCAGGCAAACGAGTTCTATGAAATTCCTAGAGGTCTAGATACATACTATGTGGAGGCAAAACCACCAGGATTTGAGGAGCCTGAATTTGTTGGATTACTTTCATTAGAATTACGAGGCTCACAAGGTAGAAACCTGGCTGGTTATATGGTAGTCGAAAATGATTTGTCTAATCTTGGTAAAATGCAATTCTATGAAGTTCCATTAGATTCTCAAACAAAACTACTAGGACCAACATCTGTACGTGAAGCGTTAGATAGAGATCCTGATTTTGCACAATTAAAGACACTTTTGAGAAACCCAAGAATTGGTGATAATATTCTTTATCGTGTAGGTGAACATGATACATACTTTATTCCTGTTTATACTGCAGGTGCTGGTGGTGTTGTAGCTCAATTAGGTACAATTGCAGCAGTCGGTGCTGGATTTACTGGTGAATATTATGTTGGTCTTGGTGAGACCCAAGAACAGGCATTTGAAGCATACCTACAGAAACTGTCCGGAATTGTTCCAACAGCTAGAAATGGTGAAGATGTGATCCAGTTAGACAAAGACGAAAGAATTGCGAAAGTTATGGCAATATTTGATGAGAAAGAGCTTGTATTGACAAAACCAACATCAATTCAGATTCCAATATCATTCTTAGAAGATGAGATTGTCTTCTATACAGAGGCTGATTTGGAAGATACTGAGAACATGATATCCAAATTTGTTGATAGCAACCTTGGATCTAGTTCTAGAGTACTAATGTGGGAAGAAGAATCTGTAATCTACTTGGGCACTGTAAGGATTGTGGATGGTGTAGCTGAATTACACTACATCTCGATTCAAGTTGGAAAATAATTAACATCCTTTGATACCACTACCAACAAAGATAGAGTAGCAACCAAGGCCACATTCTTCACATCGTGGTTTCATGGAATCTTTTTCTGCACTTCCGATACAACATGGCATTTTTTCTCGTCCAAGATGATCTACTGATACTATTGCCCATGTTGGACAATCAATTGGTGTTGTACCTTTACCACCCCAATTTTTTTTCATCAATTCCAGCTGTTTTCTAGGATTTGATATATAGTCTTTGTATTCATGTTTCTGTAAATCAATAATTTCATCTATAACGTCATCACGCTCTTTCCCAAATGGAAGCCATAATGGGTCTCCTTTCATGAATGGTGTATGAAATTGGAGACCAATCTTGTTTGAATACGCACGCCAATCCTCAATTACTTTTCGTATAGTTTTATAATTTCTTGAATTAACGGTCATTGATATCCAAATATCTTTTTGAGCTTTCTCACCATTATTTTCTATATAATCGACAACATTCTTTCTAGTTTGACTCCAAGCATCATCTCCACGAATACTATCATGGGTTTTCTGATCTCCATCTATCGAAACCCAGTAGAAGTATAGGTCTTTTATTTTTTTTAGTGGAAATGTTCCATTTGTGACTACACAGGATCTTTTTGGAAACTCTTTTGCAAATAATTCTACCACATCTGGTCTCATCATAGGTTCTCCTCCTACAACTGTCACCGCAAAGACATGTTTCTTTTTGAATTTTTCATTTATAACCTGCTTCCATTCTTCTATAGTCAGTTCTTCATTTTCTTTTCTGTTTAACCACCAATAGCAGTGTTCACAATGTAAATTGCATACATTAATTATATCTGCAGAACCGAATATAGGGCTGCGTTTTTTGAATAATTTCCAACCAGCATATTTTGTTAATAGATGAAAATACTGTGGTGTTTCTTGCATAATCTGACCAAAACCTCTTCCCATAATTTCCATAATTTAACATCAATTTGGTGATATTTTAAAAATTATTTCTTATCAAAATAATGAATTTTATTACAAGCATGTTTTGTGACTTTATGTTACTAGTTATTGATAACGGCTCTATATTTACTCGAGAAATCATCAAAATTCTTTCAGAGAATCAGACAAAGTATAGTATATCTACTTTTGATAAAGTTGTTCAGCAAAATCTGAATGAATTTGATTCGTACATCTTATCAGGTAGACGAAAAAATGACAAGCAAATGAACGCACTGAATTCAGAAATCATTAATCATGCGATATCTGAAAACAAATCATTACTTGGGATATGTTATGGCGCTGAAATCTTAGCCTTAACTCTTGGAGGCACCATTCGTAAATCAGATGAGACTGTTAAAGGATTACACAAAGTGAATATTACAGCAGTAAATCCACTTTTTGAAAAAGATATTCAGGTATACCAAAGCCATAGTTATGAGATTGCAAAATTAGGAGACGAGTTAGAAAGCTTTGCAAGTTCTGATACTTGCAAACATGAAATTATTAGACATCATGATTTACCACTATTTGGCACACAGTTTCATCCTGAGATGAGTAAAGATGGTAAATTACTCATTGAATCTTTTTTAAAAATTATACATTGAAATATGCAATAATTTGTTAAAAGAAAATGGTAAAAAAACTTGAACTTACAACAAATGAAAAGGGAGAAATAACTTCACCAACATATGTGGAAATTGTTTCTAAAGTTAATGAAATAATTGAAATTCTTTCAATGGCAAAAACCAGTGACAACGATTTACGTTAGTTTCTAAAAAGTATGCGGAGTGCGGGATTTGAACACGCGACCTTCAGCTTGGGAAGCTGACGTCATGCCGGGCTAGACTAACTCCGCGCGAATCAAATTTTCAGCTCAGTATTATATAGTTTAACCAATTTGATAAATTATGGATGCAAAATGTCCAGAGTGTGAACAAGTAGCAAAAACAGATGATGACTTAACTAAAGTCATATGTCAACACTGTAATTTTGAATCTACATATGATGAATATATTGAGATTATGAAGAACAAAGCTATCAACATGGCAACAGATTACATACCTGACAGACCAGGATTTTAATCACCAGAAACTTCCCTTATCTGAACAATCAAGATGTGAACCACATCGTGGACAAATTAAATGGCAAGACTGTATATCCAACATAATCTCGTTGCACCTAGGACATTCAGTTTTTTCTTTCATAACTTTTTTGATAAGAAAAATCATAAAAGATTTTTTACTAACTATTTTTGTCAAAAGGTTAATTAGTAGTTCATATTTTTTTTAGATCCTTGGCAAATTTCAAGTTAACAGTTTCTGATGTTAAAGGAAAATCTATCACAAAAGAGCTAAAGGATCCAGAGGCAAACTCATTGCTTGGCTTACAAGTTGGAAATGAGACTGATGCAACTATAGTAGGCTTGTCTGGAAAATTAAGAATTACAGGCGGTAGTGATAAGTCAGGCGTTCCTATGAGACAAGATTTCCACAGTTCTGCAAGAAAATACATTTTGCTGTCCAAAGGCGTTGGCCTGCAAGATACTGAGAAAGGGTTAAGAAAAAGAAAACTAGTTAGGGGAAATACTATTTCTGATGAAATCTTTCAAGTTAATTGCAGATTTGATGGTGAGATAAAGACTGAAGAACCACCAAAAGAAGAAGCAGAACCACCAAAAGAAAAAGAATCTAAACCACCAAAAGAAAAAAGTAAGTAGACCACATAATTTTCAAAAGGCATACCTTAACATACTGCAAATTTTACAACAAGTAAATGCACTGGAAAGAGTCTCTTCCTGATTGGTATGTCAAAAAGTATGGTTATCAACCATGTGTAAATATTGGAACAGCTGGACACGTAGATCATGGTAAGACAACACTAATCCAAGCATTAACAGGAAAATGGACTAGCGTTCATAGTCAAGAACTCAAAAGAGGAATCACAATACGTGTTGGATATTCTGATGCAGCATTTTACAAATGTTCAGAATGTGAACCACCAGCAAACTATTCAACATCACAAAAATGTCCTAATTGTAAAAATGATAGTGAGTTAAGTCGTGTAGTTAGTTTTGTAGACAGTCCAGGACATGAAAGTTTAATGGCAAACATGTTATCTGGATCTGCATTAATGGATGGTGCAATATTACTTGTTGCAGCAAATGAAAAAGTTCCACAGGCACAAAGTAAAGAACATCTACTAGCACTCGAAACACTTGGCATTACCCAAATAGTTGTTGTACAGAACAAAGTTGATCTTATCTCATACAAGGATGCGTTATCAAATTATTCTGATATTACAAAATTTGTCAAAGGATCAAAAGCAGCCAAATCACCGATCATACCAATTTCAGCACAATCGAATCTAAATTTAGATGCATTAATTTTTTCAATTGAAGAAAGCATTAAAACGCCTGAACGAGATGGCACGAAGAACTCGGTAATGCACGTTTTACGTTCATTTGATATTAACAAACCTGGAACAACAATTAACGAAATGAAAGGAGGTGTAATAGGTGGAAGTCTTACTCAAGGACAATTCAAAGTAGGTGATGAGATTGAAATCAAGCCGGGTATACTAAACGAAAAGAAAAAAAGATACGAACCAATTCATACCGAAATTGTTTCATTAGGAACAGGTGCTGGTATAGTTGATTCTGTAATGCCTGGAGGTTTAGTAGCTATCGGTACAAAACTAGATCCGTCTCTAACAAGAGGTGATTCATTTTTAGGTTCTGTAATTGGCAAGCCTGATTCACTACCTGAAAATTCTGACATTGCGAAATTGAAAGTTAATCTTTTTGATTCAGCAGTAGGTTCTGGTAAGGATGAAAAGATTTTACCAGTAAAAACAGGTGAGAGTTTACGAATCAATATTGGAACCGCACCAATTCTTGGAAAAGTTACAAAATCTAACTCTGAAGATGTCGAGTTGTCTCTTAGAAGACCTGTATGCCTATTTGATGGTGGCAATGTAGCCATTAGCAGAAGAATCTCTGACAGATGGAGATTGATTGGTGCTGGAATAGTTGGTTGAAGTAATTTCTGATACCAGTTTTTTAATGCATTTATCTACACATAGAATCATAAATATCTCAAATTTAGAGACTGAGATTGGAAATCTTTCATTTATTGTACCTGAGATTGTAAAAAAAGAACTAGAGCATTTAACAGGAGATCCTGATAAAAATACTACGGCGTCTCAAACTCTTGAGTACATTAAAAATTTTAAAACAAATTCAATTACAGGCAAAACAGCTGATCTAGGAATATTGGATTTTGTAGAAAAAAATGGTGGAATAGTAGCAACAATGGATAGAGAACTAAAAAGTAAGATCAAAGACGCCGGAGGATCTGTTTTATCAATACATAATGATAAGATCGTTCTTGAAAACTAGTAAACTTTATTTTAAAAATAACTATCCAGAAGATAATGTCTGAATTTTCTATAAGTTGTTCTGACTTTGAAGAAGGAGCAGAAATTCCTAAGAAATTTGGTTACAAATTTGAAAATGAAGCACCAACAATACATTTTGAAAACATACCACAAGGCACTAAGTGCACTGCATTAATCATGGACGACCCAGATGCAATGGGTGCAGTAGGAAAAGTTTGGGTTCATTGGTTATATTACAATGATGGAAATGATGTTCAAATTGAGGGTAAAACAGATTTTGGCGAAATAGGCTATGGTGGACCAGCTCCTCCAGACAAACGTCATACATACATCTTCAAAGCGTATGCTCTTGATACAATATTGGATCTAAAAGAAGGTTTTTCCAAACAAGAATTAGAAGATGCAATGAAAGGTCATATTCTTGCAGAAGCAAAACTTACAGGAACTTTTGCACCATAATTTCATACAAAAAGCCAAATACCATCACAATGCCGTTGCTATATGACATCTAACGTAAAATTATTTTCCGTTGGAGAGTTTGATTTTAGACTACAACACCTACTGATAATTGGAATCTTAGTAATAGCAATGACGTCATCAGGATTGATACGTGGTCAACCTGCACAATATGGTTTTGAATTAATGGAATTTGATCCTTTCTTCAATTATCGTGCTACTCAATATATTGTTGATAATGGATATGAGGAATATTTAGAATGGGATGATGACATGTCTTGGTATCCCTATGGACGAGACGTTTCCAGAACTTCACAAGTTGTTCTTCATCTTACCACAGCAACTCTCTATAACATATTTGGCGGAAATTCATCACTTTATGATTTTACAGTAATATTTCCTTTAGTTCTTGGTTCCTTAACATGTGTTGTTGTTTTTGCATTGGTACGTGTTATCGGTGGCACAACTGCTGGTCTAATTGCATCTTTGATGTTTGCTGTTGCACTACCTATTACATTTAGAACCTTAATTGGTTGGTACAAGTCTGAACCTCTGGGATTGTTTCTTGGTTTGATTGGATTGTATCTATTTTTATCATCAATAAGAACTAACAAGGGAGCAATCTCGATCACGAAAACAATTTTTGGAGGGATATTCATCGCATTATCACTGTCAGCATGGGGTGGGAATCAATTCTTTTTACTACCATTGGCGATATTTTTACTTGCATTACCATTCTTTAAGAAGGATAATAAATTCTTGCTATGGATCATCCCCACTTTTTCAATCTCAATAATACTAACAACTTTGTCATTTGAAAGACCTGGGCTTGGTTTTCTCACAGGAGTTGGAGGAATTATAATTTTAACGCCTACTATATTTATGATGGCGATTATAGTAGTTCAACACTTTAGCAGTGCCACTCAAAAACTCCGGAATTCTATTTTTGTTTTAATCACATTTGTTGGGACAGGGATAGGAATTAGTGTAGTACCTGAAATTCTTGGTATTAGACTAGGTTTACCATCATTTAGATACATGAATGCAATGAATCCATTTTTATCTACCAATGATCCCCTTGTTACTTCTGTCTCAGAACATCAAATGGGCACACTAGAATCTTCATTTTTTACGTTATCAGTTTTTATTTTATTTGGTATTATCGGTGCTTGGATAATATTTACTCAGAAATCAAAAACTAAAAACATTTCTCTGCCACCAGACATGAAAGCATTTGTTTTAATTTTTGGATTAGTTGGTATTTACACTGCTTCATCATTTGCTAGATTGGAAATATTTGCATCTTTAGCTCTGATTTTTTTCGGCTCAATAGGTTTATCAATCCTGTTAAAACAAATTTCAGAAAAACAAAGTCTGCCAATAAAGTCTATATTTTGTATAGTAATTATTGGATTGTTCATCACACCTTTGATCTATCCAGAAAACCAAAATTGGATATCAGGAGGTGATGTAGTCCCAACAATTTTTAGTGGTGCATCAATTTATCCTCATGATGATTATGATGATTGGATTGATGCAATGCAGTGGATGAAGGGAAACACACCAAAGGATGCTGTGATTTTCTCTTGGTGGGATTATGGATATTGGATTGAAACTCTTGGGGAGCGAAAAACTATAATTGACAATGCTACTATTGACACATCACAGATAGGAAAAGTTGCAAGAACCTTCTTGTCACCAACAAATAACGCATGGGCGATCTTGCATACTGATTATAGGGAAAGTGCAATTAATCATTTTATTACTGTACCAACAATAGAGGATGAATATGGTAATCCGGGATTAGACAGGAAAATAGGAGATTATTACAGACCATGTGTTGAATTGTTCACAGATTTGGAAGTTCCGGAAAGAACGCACGAATTTGGACTGTACTATTGGGAGGATTATAGTTATTGTGATGAATATTTTGAAAAAGACATTCAAGATTTTGGTCCATTACTTCCTTCTATTACAGGAATTGATGCTGATTATGTATTGATTTATGTTTCAGGATTAAGATATGAAACTGAAACTTATCCAGTGTATGACCTGAACGGTGGTGGCGATGAAAGTAAAAAACAATGGTTTATGATGATTGCGGGCGTTCAACCTTCAATAATGCTAGAAAAAGATGGATTTACACCAAAACCATTTTTTATGGAGAATACACTATTTGGACAACTATTACCATATTCCATAATCACATATTTCGATAAAGAAACCAGAGAACAACATGACTCATACAAACCAGGTCTGGTTCCAATTTATGTACAAAATATAAAATTAGATGATCCTGATGGACCATTCTCACTAGTTTACGCGTCACCTAGCTTTTCTGAAACTGATGCTGAGGCGTTTTCATCAGTACTGATTTACAAAATAAACCATGATTTTCTAACATAGAAATTCTTTTAATTATTTTTATTAAGAATCCTATATCGTAGATATTTATCATCAGGAGAAAACTTTGCAGGATGAACACTGATAGTTTTTTCTTTACATTCTTTACAAGATTCTTTCAGTGAATACTTTTTACACTTAATACATTTCCTTAGTTGAAAGTGCATCATCCTTCACCTGTTTTCTTTGAATCTTCCCTAGAGAATTTGTATGTACCATTAAGTTTTGACGAATTTTTCTCAATTTTTTCCAGAATGGGTTTTAATGTTTTTTCTGCTGTTTTGAAATCCTGAGCAATTATACTTAATCTATATCTTGGTGCACCAAGATATGATATCTCTATCTTCTCATTCTTACTTTCCTTTATTGCATCTAACAATATCTTTCTAATAATTTCAATTCCATCAGACTTGCTACTAGTCATTTCTAATACTCCTCTAATTTCTACAGTTGGAAGTTTGATCTTTTTACTAAACTCCTCAATTACTTCCTTGATTTTTTTTGAAATATCTAAATCGTCTATAACATTGATATTTTTTGTTCCGATTTCAATTATCGCTTCATATACCGAATTATATTTTGAAAGTAATTTTTCTTCCACTTGGTCAATTTCTTCTGACGATAGTTTTACTTTATCCTGAATATTTTTTAGAATTCCTTGTTCTTTTTCAAATCGTTTAACATCCAATAATTTCTTTTTTCTTTGTTCTTTTGAGATTTGTTTTAGAGAGAGATCAATCTCCGCTCTATCCTGTTGGATTTTTTTTACAAGTAGAACTTTTTTGTCACCTTCTTTGACATATTTTGTCACTTTCCTAACCCAACCAGGAGCAATTTCTGATATGTGTAAGAATCCTTGAATGTTATCATATTCATCGAGAGAAACATATGCTCCATGATCACCTGTTTTCTTAATTGTAGCGATAACAATTTCGCCCACTTCTGGAAATTCTTGCGTTTCTACCGTCATTTTTTAATGATTTTTTTTAGGTAATTTAATAGTGATGTTTAGAAATCAATTCCCTTTTTTGCTTTAATTCCAGATTTGAATGGATGTTTAATCTCTTTCATCTCAGTCACTAAATCAGCTAATTCAATAATCTCTTTTCTTGCATGATTTCCTGTTAAAACCAAATCTAATTTTTTTGGTTTATTTTTTATTAATTCAATCACGCTTTCTATGTTGATTAAACCAAGTTGTACTGCATAATTGATCTCATCTAGGATAACAAGATCATATTTTTCTGAGAGAATTTTTTCTTCGCATGTCTGTATGGCTTCTTTTGCATATTTCTCATGTTCTTCTTTAGGACTTGTATCATCTAAAATTCCTACAAATCCTTTACCTGCTGCTATCAGTTCAAACTCTGGAGTAAGTTTTTTTGACGAATCCATCTCTCCATAATGCCATGAGCCTTTGATAAATTGTATCATGCAGACCTTATGCCCATAACCAACCGCTCTTAATGCCATTCCAAGCGCAGCAGTGGTTTTTCCCTTTCCACCACCTGTGTACACAATTACAAGTCCATTTTCTGTCATAATTGAATCCATTTAAATAAAAAACTAGACAAGTAATTAAATTGACTATACCGAGATTAGTTATTTCTGGATCTACAAGTGGTGTCGGAAAGACATCAATAACATGTGCCATTATTTACGGCTTGAAAAAAAGAGGGCACAGAATTCAGCCTTTCAAAGTTGGCCCAGATTACATAGATCCTAGCTATCTCAGTTCCATATCCAACAACGAAACAAAAAACCTTGACGTTTGGTTAATGGGAAAAAATGAGCTTGTGAAAAGTTTTGTTAACAGTTCAACCAGTGATATTTCAATTATTGAGGGCGTCATGGGATATTATGATGGGTTTGGCGGAAAAACAAATCATGCTAGCACTCATCACGTTGCTACACTATTGAAATCTCCAGTAATTTTGGTTTTAGATGCAAGCAAAACATCAAGATCAATTGCTGCAACTGCACTTGGATTTACAAGATTTCATAGAAACTCTAGAATTTCAGGCATTATTTTAAATAAAATTGGTAGTAAAAAACACGAAATATTATGTCGTTCTGCATTAGAAAATCTAAAAATTCCGATAATAGGCGTAGTGCCTAAAAACACTGAGAATGTTTTAGAGTCCAGACATCTAGGGTTAATTCCAGTTGTAGAACAAAAACAACTCCAGAGAAAAATCAAACAGGTTTCACAACAAATTTCAGATTATCTTGATTTTGAAAAGCTAATTAAAATTTGTAAAAATGTAGAACATGTACCAAAAACAAAACCACAGAAATTCAAAAAACCAAATATTTCGATTGCAGTGGCACTGGATAGTTCTTTCAATTTCTATTACCATGATAATATACAAGCACTAAGACGCGAGGGTGCAAAAATCAAATTCTTTAGCCCAATTTCAGACAAAAAAATTCCCAAGTGTGACTCTGTCTACATTGGAGGTGGATTTCCTGAAATTTTAGGTAAAAAGCTTAGCCAGAATCATTCAATGAAAAAATCTATTAAACAAGCTGCTGAAAACGGAATTCCAATATACGCTGAATGTGGTGGATTAATGTATCTCACAAAATCAATCAAACATAATAATCAGAAATACAAGATGGTAGGTTTGTTTGATGCTGAGACTCAGATGACAAAAAAAATGACATTAAATTATACTCAAGGCAGAATCACTTCTAACTGCTTAATCTCTTCACCAAGAAATTTCAATGCACATGAATTTCATTATTCAAGGATAACCAACATTCCAAAAGATGCAAAATTTCTTTATGATCTTAAAATTGGTGAGGGAATTTTCTCAAAAAAAGACGGTTTTTCAGAATATAACATACTTGCATCTTACTGTCATCTTTATTTTGATAGTGCAAAATTTGCATCGAATAT
>CAZIHG010000064.1:0-17251 GCA_964539205.1 uncultured Candidatus Nitrosopelagicus sp. | reverse complement strand
CAACAAGTTGTATTGGATTACATTTTTCTGCTAACTCTTCAGAAAGTTTGACTCTTTCATATTTATCATCAGAATATTTGTAATAGCCTTCTCCTGATTTTTGGCCTAGCCTTTTTTCATCAAACATTTTTTCAACAGTTTTATGTGGATTGATAACTTTCTTATCTCGTAAATGCATTTCAACTGTTGCCTTATGTATTACGTCCATGCCCGTAAAGTCTGCGAGCTCAAAAATTCCCATAGGAAAACCAAGTTTGAATTTTACAGCAGAATCAATCTCTTCTAGTGTAGCACCTGTTCTATCATGTAGATAGCATGCCTCATGAACCATTGGAATGAAAAGTCTATTTATAATAAATCCTGGAACATCTTTCCTACATAACACTGCCTGCTTGTTTACTGACTTCACAAATTCTAGTGTAAGATCAGTTATCTCCTGTGATGTTTTTTCACCTGGAATCACTTCTACAAGTTTCATTAGTTGTGGTGGATTGAAAAAATGAATTCCAATAAATTTATCAGGGCGTGATGTTGTATTTGCAATCTCTGTAATAGGAAGTGTACTTGTATTTGATGCAAAGATCACGTCTGGTTTTGCAGCCTTGTCTAATTCTGCATAAACCTGATTTTTTAAATCCATTATTTCTGGAACAACCTCAATTACCAGTTCAGCATCTTTAATTGCATCATCCAAGTCTACAACTGGCATAATTCTTGAAAAAATCGCATCAGCTTCATCCTTTGACATTTTTTCTTTTGTGACCAGTTTGTCTAAACTCCAACGAATTTTTTCCATTGCCCTGTCTAGAAACTCCTGTTTGATATCTCGAAGAACTATATTATATCCTGCTGTAGCAGATACTTGTGCTATTCCATGTCCCATTACTCCAGAGCCCAAAACTGTAATGTTTTTAATTGTCAACGTACCTAGTATGAAAAACCGTTTTATAAGCTCATAGAAATTATAACGTATGGGTCTTTTTGGAAAAAAAGGAAATTCAACTGAAACTAAGTGTAAAGAATGTGGATTAGATTTGCATCTACCTGAAAGACTTGAACGTCATATGAAAAAAGCTCATGGAAATGTACCAGAAAAAAAAATTGATGGTAAACAAGGATTTCAAGAATCCGGTGGCATGTGGTAAAAATCTATTAATGTAAAACCTTTCATCAGAAAATATGGAATTATCTGACGGTCAAAAATATGCAGTTATCTTTTTAGGTTCATTAGCGGTTGCTGGCATAGTTCTTGGTACACTTGTATTTCCATTTTGGAATTTTATTCGTGAAGATGTGACAGAACAAGTTGAAATTTTCAGTTCTGCTGATGGTAATTGTTATGTTGATACATTAGACGGAATTCCAAAAACAATTGAAAACTGTAATCTTAAAGAAGGAACATCAGTCACAATAAAGTATGGAGATGGACTACCTTGGGCAACAATTGTATATCCAGATGAGTGATGAATTGCATATTTTGTAAAATAGCATCAAAAGAAATTCCAGCAAAAATTCTTGTTGAGACAGAATCTTGTGTAGGATTTTTAGATGCATTTCCATTGGCAAAAGGACATGCATTAGTAATTCCAAAAAACCATTATGAAAAACTCCAAGATCTACCTACCGACATTAACACTGAAGTTTTTTCTATAGTTCAGAATCTAATTTCCAATATTGACTCTTTGACAGGTGCAACTTTGATGGCAGTTCATAATGGTAAAGATAGTGGCCAAGAGATACCACATGTACACATACATCTTATTCCAAGAAGCAAAGATGATTCTGCTGGTTCAGTACATTCAATGTTTTCACAAAAAATTGAGTTATCTGAATCTGAAGTTGATGAATTATGCAGTAAACTTCAGATTAATTAATATGGAAAAATTCTTTCATCAGTAGTTAAATCATCAACGATTATAGCTTTTGTTGGACATGTTTCTGCAGCATTAATTATCTTCAAGTTACTTTCACCTTTTCTATTGTAAACATTAGATTTTGGATTCATTTGTGTTGATTTGTCAACTGAAAAAACACCGGGAGCAATAGTCTCACAACTACAGCAGCCAATGCATAAACTCTTATCAACATGCACGCCAATATCAATTTTATTTTGTTTCGTTTTGAATTGCTGTGGTTCGTCTTTCATTCCGTTTTGATTTATAGTTGAGTCATATTCATTCCAGAATTTTTTTTCATATTGCTTCCACCAATCCTGATCTTCCTCAAACTCACGAGTGAATTTACTCCAATCTTCTTGTGGTGTTTCATTTTTGCCATTAGAATTCCAATCTGCTCTTGTATAAAATTTGGATTCAGGTTTTTGTTTGCGCTCATTTTGTGGTTTTTTCGAAAATAAATTTTTTGAGTTCGAATGTTTATTTTGATTTTTTAAATAATGATATGCCTCAGTGGCTTTCTTGAATTTAGCATCATTGCCATTTGTTTTATTTTTATCAGGATGGTATTGCAAAACTAATTTTCTGTATGAGTATTTGACTTCATCAAAAGAAGCATCATTACCTACAGATAAAATTTGACGTGCGTGTGTTGTGTTCAACTAGAGAATGATTAGTATTATATGATAAAAACAATTCTAACCAAGTACTTCATCTTCTGCCTTCCAGGCAGGATCTACTATGCAAAGTGCAATAAGATCTACATCACCATTATTTTCTAAAAATTGCCTTGCGTTTGGTGGAATAAAGATTGCTTCATCTTTTATAACTGGTTTTTGCTCTTCATTCATATGCATAATTCCCTTTCCTTGTAAAATGTAGTAAACCTCACTTGTCTTCATAGAATGTGGCTTTGAGGCTTTACCTGGATTTATTGTACAATGTGCAATACTAAACCGGATAAGATTATCTGTATCTGCAGGAGCAAAAATTTGCTTAACTTGTGTACCCTCTTCTGCTGCAAATGCATATAGCGTATCAATTTTTTTTGAATTCATTTATAGTAATCTCTCAGTGACATTTGCCTTGAAATCTGATTCATACCAAATTGTTTTTGGTTCTAAATTCTTTTTTGGAAATGAATTAATGGCAATGTGTGCAAAGTCTTCATTTATGTTTACAGATCCATGTGTATGAAGTCTATTAGGAGGAATGTGAACACAGTCACCTTTATTGAGATTAACAGATTTTATTTTTTTAATTTTAAAATTTTTAATACCGGTTCCTATTTTTTTGTAGATTACTAAATTACCTTTTCCTCTAGTCACTATCAATGTCTGTCCACCAGTATGATAATGCAGTTTTGTCTTTGAACCATTTTTGAATATGACATGGTAGATTTTTTCACTGCTGGGCTTGATCCTTGCTGAAATATCTTTTGCAGAAATTTTTCCAGTGAAATAATTTGTTTTCGCTTTCTTACTAGGAATTCCAGTTTTAGTAAAAATATTATCTTTTTGCATATTTTGCATGCTTGTTATGTTGTATATGTCTCTTAGTTTAACATGATTTAAAAATAGACAAATATATCATATGTAGTCATATGTCAGAAATCAAAGTAAAAACAAAAGTAATTTCATTAAAACCGTATCTTGATTCTGATACCGCGGAAGAGATGGTTGATTCAAGAAAAGTTAAATTATTTCAAACATTACTTCATAAACCTAAAAAAAGTGAAATTCACCTTCATTCTTTAAACTTACATTTTGAGGCAATTCTACTTTTAACTGGGAAGTACTCTGTTGACTTCATACGTGATGCAACTCACACACTATCTGTTGACAAAAATGTTCAAGAAATACTAATAGATGATAAGGTATTTCCAGTTAAAAAAAAGAAAGGTGTACTAAGTAAGCTAGAACCATCTTTCAAAAATAAAGTTAAAATTGAAATGCAGGAGCGAGTATTACTTGAAAATACAGATGATATTTCATTTGATCATCATGGTAAATTGTTAAAGCTTTCATACAGTGATACAATAAAACTATTAGAAAAACATCCTAAAAAAACAATAAATGATGATAAGGATTCTATCAGACGACCTGAAATTACAATTGATGCAGCACTTTCAAAACTAATATCAAAACTTAAGAAGCCTGCAGATGCTGGCATAAAATCATCGGAGGAGAATCTTGAACTTAAAGATATTTTGGAAATATATGTACCAATTTATGAGGCAAGATTAATCGGTCCTAAGAAAAGAATTAAGATTTTACGAATTGACGCAGTTCGGAAAAAAATTATTTAATTATCTTACTATACTTTCAAATTCTGGATCATCAAAAAATTTTTCAAAGATTTCATCTTCACGTGCCCATGTTTTAATTATTTTTGAGTTCTTTGTTGCTTCTTTTAGTAAACTAAGTGATTCCTCTATCACATTTAATGCAGCTTTACTTCTTGCTTTTGCATAAACAACATTTACGTTTCTACCAAATTTTGCTAAAACTTTGTCAAACACTATTATTGCTTTTTCATGCCTATCTAATTGAGCGAGCTGAACACCAGTTTGAAATAATGCATCAAGATGATTACGATTAGTACGATAAACATTTTCAAAGCAGTTTAATGCACGTTCATGTTTTTTCATTTTACCAAGTACAATTCCTTTGTAAAATAGCGGGTTTGCTTTTTTTGGATCAATTTTAATTGCCTCTTCCAAGCAGCCTAATGCCTCTTCATGTTTTAACTGTCTATCTAGTAAGACACCCTTATTGTAATACGCCGCAGCATATTTTGGATCAGCCTTAATTGCCTTGTTATAATATTCCATTGCATCATCTGGATTTCCTGTTTCAGCCATAGCAATGGCTCTGTTATTATATGATGGTGCATCTTTTGGATTAATTTCAATAACTTGATCAAAACATGAAATTGCATCTTGATACTTTTTTAATTGATTAAATGCAAGGCCTTGATTGTACAACGCGGTGACATTTTTTGGATCATTTTTTAGTGCCTTTTTAAAAAGTGATATTGCTGGTTTTGGCTGTTTACTTTCCATTAATAGCATTGCTTGGTTAATCAAATCCTCTGGATGTTTTGAACCTCCGAATAATCCCATGTTTTTTCTAGTATTATGTCTCTATTGAAACTTTTCTTGAATTATTTTACCATTAGATGAAGTTTCTTTGAATATTAGTCCTTGAAACTTCAAAATCTCTATTGTATTATCTTTCCATGAATCACTTGGTAATCCAGCCTTATGACATGTCTGTTCTAGAAGTTGTTTAGCATTCCAATTATATTCAATTGCTACTTGTGGTAAGAGTAGACCTGATTGAGATCCTTTTTCAATTATTAATCCATCTCGACCAATTTTTATTGAATTAATTATTTCATCAGTAGAATCTGCAAATATTCTTTCAGTTTTACTTAGAATAGTGATTTCAAAAATTAATTTTTTTAGATCAATCTGTTTAACAGAAGAAAATCTTGGATCATCTGTAGCAGCTGATATAGCAGCATCAATTAGAGCGTTAGATAATTTTTTTACTGCTAATGGATAACCTATACAACCTCTGAGTCCAGATTCATCATTAATTGTCACAAAAACTCCAGCATTAAAACTAAATTTTTCATCAAACTCTGAATTTATTATTTTTTTATTACTACTGAGATATTCTGTGACAGCTCTTCTTGCCATTTGTACTAGTAATACTCCATCATCTATTGAAATTTTATCAAAATCCATGATATACTAACTCTACAAATCTTCCTAATTCAGTTTTCTCTATTTAGAAAAATAATTACTAATGAACTGCTTAAATTATTCATAATAAACCTCCTAGCATAATTGGCACAAATTCGAAATAACCTTCCATCTGATAAGGCAGAAATACTAAGTTTCTGTAAGGATACATTCTCGTGGGGTGATTATATTCATGAAGTTTGGGATTCATGGGAAAAAGATGGGCATCTTCTAATATTAGAAAAAGACAATAATGCAATTGGAATGTGCCATGGGGTCACTTATCAAAATGAAAATATGATTTGGTTAGAGGGAATTCGAGTTAAACAAGGACATAGGAAAAAAGGATATGCGACAAATCTTATTAGACATTTTGAAAAAATCGCTAAAAATTCTGGTATATCACATCTTAACATGTTAATTGAATCAGAAAATACATCTTCGTTGAATCTTGTTAAAAAATTGAATTATAGTATAATATCAGTGTGGAATTATTATTCAATATCATCCAAAAAAACTAACTGTGATAAAATAAAATTTGAGCCGATTAAAATTTCTGATTTGATCGATTTCGCTAACATACGTTTTGTTGAATCATGGAGATGGATTCCATTAATTGAATCAAATTTTGATAGTTTAAACCTACAAGGCTATATTTTATGCTTAAAAAAACATGGAAAAGTGGAAAGTTTAGGTATAATCTCAGAATCAGAATCATTTGATGACACAATGATATTAACAATAGTTTTTGGCATATCAGATCAGATAAACCAAATTATATCATACACTCAAAATTTGGCAGTGGAAAAAAAATACTCAAAAATCAGAGTATTAGCAAAGGAAGAACTTGTGATTGCTAACGCTGGAAAGAAGTTTCCATTCTGTCTAGTAGAAAAAATTCTATAATACTATATACAATTATTATTTTATATAATTATGACAAGAGAGGCCATACTTTTTGAGAAAATGTCTGATGACAAAGTTAAATGTACAGCATGCGCTAGGTATTGCGAAATAAAAAAAGATCAGATTGGATTATGTGGTATACGAGGAAATGAAAATGGAAAATTACAATTATATGTTTACGGAAAGGTTATCGCAGGTCATGTTGATCCAATTGAAAAAAAACCAGTAATTCATTATCATCCAGGTAGCCAAATCTACTCAATAGCAACAACAGGATGTAACTGGCTTTGTAGATATTGTCAAAATTCGGATATTAGTCAAAGAAGAAAAGTTGAGGGTGTGGATATGACGCCTGACGATGTTGCAAATACAGCAGTACGTTATGGTGCACAGGGTATTGCATATACGTATAATGAACCATCAATTTTTATTGAATTTGCACGTGATTGTGGAATTGCAGCACACAAAAAAGGACTCTTTAACGTTTTTGTATCAAATGGTTATGACACACCTGAGACTGTTTCAATGATGAATGAATTTCTAGATTGTATTACTGTTGACTTTAAGGGGAGTGCTGAACCAGAATTCACAAAAAAATTTATCGCCGTTCCAGATCCTCAACCAATTTTTGATTCTCTAATTGAAATCCGTGACAAAACTAACATTCATGTTGAAATCACTGATCTAATTGTACCAAAGGTAGGTGATAGTCTAGAACACGCTAGAAAATTATCAAAGTTTGTACTAGATGAATTTGGACCAGAGATGCCAATCCATTTCCTACGTTTCCATCCAGATTATAAAATGTTGGATTATGAATCAACTCCAATCAAAACTCTTGAAAATCATTATAGAGTTGCAAGAGATGTTGGTCTAAAGTATGTCTATCTAGGTAATGTCCCAGGTCATCCTTGGGAGCATACCTACTGTTCTGAATGTAAAAAAATTGTAGTGAAAAGATATGGATTTGATATACAAGATTGGTTTCTTGATAAAAATAATAACTGCCAGTTTTGTGGGAATTCAATTCCTATTATTGGTTCACTAGAAAAAAAATATCGGCAAAAACGTTTTCAGTTTATTCATTAATGTTCAAATACTCTCTACTAGAAAACTACCTTACGGTTTTTTGTGAGGATTAACCATTATTATAGCAACTGCATTTTTTTGTTTTATGCTGTATACAGCCTACAAGCTTATGATCTTTACACCCACAAATAATACATTTTTTCATGAATTCTGTTAATCAATAGATGACTAATAGTTAACGATTAACACAATGAACATGTAATAGTACTAATGTTGTATCTCCATTCTGCGTAAAATTACAATAAAATTCAGTGAGGATGATTACATAGATTTTTTATTAGAAAGTAATGAACATGGTTTGACAGCAGAAGAGCAGATCCATAAACTAATTAATTATTACATATTGGTGAGAAGACGACGTGCCAGCATAAAATTCCACGATGACAATAACAAAATTACTTCTAATGAATAACTATCTACATTTCTTTTTATGTTTTCGTAAATCCTCAGGATCACGGAATTCTTTACCACAATTTCTACATTTATCATTTTTCTTATCATGTGCAATTTTCATATGACGTTCAAGTCTATCTGAACTGTGTAGATTACTACCACACTTACTGCATTTTGTAAGAGTTTCTGACTTGGTCTTTGTAAATAATCCCATCCATTATGATTATATGTTGAGATTAAAATCATTTTCTAATATAGTGAGCAATTGATTATAAATTACTCAGTTTACTTGCTAAATTATGAAAATTAGTGAAATCTTTGAGTCAATTCAGGGTGAAGGAACCAATGCTGGTAAACCAGCAGTTTTCTTACGAACCGCTGAGTGTAATTTGAAATGTAGTTGGTGTGATACAAAATACACATGGGATTGGAAAAATTTTGATTACTCAAAAGAAGTAAAAGACATTTCAATTAAAAATATTCGAGGTATATTAGAGCAATCAAAATTTAGGCATTTAGTAATTACAGGTGGTGAGCCATTAATGCAGCAAGATGACTTGGCTGAATTGCTAACATTTCTAAAACCAGAATTTTATATTGAAATAGAAACCAATGGAACAATCTTGCCTAACAACGCTTTATCAGTGTTAATTGATCAATGGAATGTTTCACCAAAAACTAGCAATTCCGGAAACCCATTAGAACTGTGTGAAGATAATGAATGCTATGGATTTTTTTCCAAACAAAGGAATTGTTATTTCAAGTATGTAGTTGAAAAAGAAAGTGATCTTGTTGAAATAAAACAACTTATTCAAAAACATAGATTGAGTCAAGACAGGGTTCTTCTAATGACTCAGGCAATAACAAAGGAAGAAATGCTCGCACGAGAGAAGAATGTATTTTTCATGGCTAAAAAAAGTAACTTAGGATTCTCGCCTAGAATGCATGTGATTAAATGGGGAAACCAACGGGGAACATAGAACCGTTAGATTATAAACTAAACAATTAGTATATTTCAGTATGTCAAAAATTAAGCATGGGGATAATGTATTATTTTTTTATAGTGACTCAAAGAAATGGTTGCTTAAAATTAAACGCAAAGAACAATTTCACTCGCATATAGGAATTATCAAACATGCAGATGCCATTGGCAAGGAATTTGGTTCTAGATTAATTACAAACAAGGACAAATATGTTTACTTACTAAATCCAACTATTCATGATTATGTAATGAAAATGCAGCATGGAACTCAGATTGTTTATCCAAAAGATTTTGGTTACATTGCTGCGAGAACAGGATTAAAATCAGGTCAAAAAGTTGTGGAGATCGGAACTGGGAGTGGTTCATTAACGACATTTGTTGCTAGTATTGTTAGTCCACGTGGCCATATCGATACATTTGATGTTGAGCCAAAATTTATGGAAATCGCAAAGAGAAACATCGAGAAAGCTGGAATGCTAAAATATGTAACAATGCACAAAAAAGATCTTAAAACGGTAAAGAAAATGCCTGTTAGTGATGTTGATATGGTTATAATTGATCTTGGTGACCCATGGAATGTCATTCCACAAGCAAGAAAAATGCTTAAAGGAAGTGGAATTATTGTTGCAATTTGTCCTACAATGAATCAATTAGAAAAAATTTCATCAGCATTTGTGACTAATGAATTCTCTGATATTGATTGTACAGAGCATATAATTCGTCATATTGAAGCACGTGAAGGAAAAACAAGACATTCTTACAGAGGAATTGGACACACTACATATCTGGCGATAGCACGAAAAGTCTATTTTGATAAGAGTGGAAATAAAAAAAGAGTGAAAAAAATTGTCAAGTAAAACATTAACTGCTAGCATTGTTAAAAAGTACATTCCTACACGGAGATCAAATTCTAGAAAGGGTGATAATGGGAAAGTTTTGGTTGTTGGTGGTAGTTACATGTATCACGGTGCACCAATTTTATCATCACTTGCTGCATTACGTGCTGGTGCAGATTTAGTTTACACTGCAGTTCCAAAGGTGAATGCACATGCAACTAGAGCAGCATCTCCAGATCTTATTGTAATTCCTTTGGCTGATTCAAAACTAACACGTGGCTCAGTAAAGAAACTTCTGGGCCAAATACCAGCTGGTATTGATTCTGCGGCTATAGGTATGGGTTTAGCAGTGCAGGACATTGAGGCATTAAAATTATTAATCAAATCATTAATTGAACGAGATGTTCGTTTATCGCTTGATGCCAATGCATTAAGAAAAGAAGTACTCCCAATTATAAAAGGAAAAAATGTTTTGGTCACACCACATGGAGGTGAATTTGAGAGATTGTTTGGAGAAAAAATACCAAACAACAAAAAAAATAAAATTTCAATTGTAGAAAATCATGCAAAGAAAAATTTGTTAACAATTTTGCTAAAAGGTGAATATGATATTATTACTAATGGTACAAAGACATTAATCAACTCTAAGAAGACTCCGGCAATGACTGTTGGTGGAACTGGTGATGTTCTATCAGGATTAACTGCTAGCATGCTTTCAAGAAATAGAAATGTAATTGAATCTGCAGCATCAGCAGCATTTCTTAATGGTAATGCAGGAAAAATTATTCAAAAACAATTTGGTACTCATATTATTGCAACTGATCTTATTGATGCAATACCATTAGCATTCAAGCCATTTGATAAAATAAAATAATGAAATACAAAAAAACTATAAAATTTGTTGACAAACATATGAATGATCTTCTAAAAGATCTTCAAACTCTAATCAGACAACCAAGTATATCAGCAAAAAATGAAGGGATAGAGGAATGTTCGGTTTTAGTATCAAAGATATTAAAAAATGCGGGAATCTCTTCAGAAATTCTTAGATTAAATAAAACTGCATCACCACTAGTTTTTGGCGAAGTAAAATCAAAATCAAACCCATCGCGTACACTATTATTTTACAATCATTATGATGTGCAACCAATTGAGCCAATTGAAGAATGGAATGATCCACCGTTTAGCGGAAAAATAATAGGAAACAAAATTTTTGGTCGTGGTGCATCTGACGACAAGGGCGAATTAATCACACGAATAAAAGCTGTTGAATCATACTTGAGAGAGTATAATGATGTACCATGTAACATTAAATTTTGTATTGAGGGAGAAGAGGAAAACGGAAGCGAGAATATCAAAGCATATTTGAAAAAATTCAAAAAGAAATTTTCATGTGATGGGGTGATTTGGGAATTTGGTTACGTTGATACCAAAAATCGTCCAGTTGTTGGATTAGGAATGAAAGGTTTACTGTATGTTGAATTATCTGCTAAAGAATCGATTAGAGATGTTCATTCAAGTTTTGCAGCAATCATTAAAAATCCTGCATGGCATCTAATTAATGCATTAAAAACACTACGAAAAAGTGATGGAACTATAGTCATTAATGGTTGGCATGATGATATACTACCTTTATCAAAAAATGATTTAAAAATAATTAGAAAGGAACCATTTGATGCAAATGGATTCAAAAAAGAATATGGCATAAAAAATTTTGTTGCGAATAAAAATGCATTTGAAGCAAAGAAATCACTTGTTGCAGGACCAACATGTAACATTGCTGGTATTGAATCTGGCTATACGGGTGATGGTGCAAAAACAGTTTTACCATCTAGCGCTAAAGTCAAAATTGACTTTAGATTAGTACCAAATATGGATCCAAAAAAACTCGTTAAATTACTTAAACAGCATTTAAAAAGAAATGGTTTTGGCGATATAACGATCAAGGTTTTGAATGCAGAAGCTGCAGCAAGAACATCTACACAAGAAAGAATTGTTGACGTGGTTTGTGATAGTGCAAAAAAGGCTTTTGGTGACTATATTTTGAACGTATCTAACGCTGGAACTGGTCCAATGCATGCGTTTGTAAGCGTTTTAAACGTACCATGTGTTTCTATCGGTGCATCATATATTTTTTGTAGAATGCATTCACCAAATGAATTTGCAAAAATAGATCTCCTAAACAAGGCAACAAAATGTTTTTGCATGTTAATAGAAAATTTTTCACGATCAAATTCTAAAAATTAACTTGAAATTTTTACACCAACTGTTCAAAAACAAGTAACTTGTATGATATAACACATAAGAAAATTTGGACGTTGTATGGCTATATCAAAAGCTAAGAGAAGTGCCGCAGCAAAGAAAGCAGCACGAACTCGTAAAAGAAGAGCCGCAGCAGCAAAAGCTAAACGCAGCGCTGCAGCAAAGAAGGCCGCAAGAAAAAGAAAAGCCGCAGGTAAGAAAGGCGGTGGCGGTGGCAAGAAACGTAAAGCCGGTGGTGCCAAGAAGAAAGGTGGTGCCAAGAAAGGTGGCGGCAAGAAACGAAGAGCCCCAGCAAAGAAGAAAGGCGGCGGAAAGAAAAAAGGCGGAGCAAAGAAGCGACGTCGATAGATTGATCGTGTTTAGTCAACTAACGAGACTGTATGGAATACAGTAGCGTTATCGGCCGAATGATGATCTCCATTTTTTAAATTACGCTTAACTAAAGTTATCGACTATTTTTTGTAATGACTTTTATTGTCTTATTTGAAGAATAATGTATGAGCATGTATATGCCTGGCGCAACTGCAGTTGGTATAACATATACTGATGGTGTAGTTTTTGCAAGCGAAAAACGTATTGCGTATGGGAACTTCCTTGTTAGTAAATCAACCAAAAAGACTTTTCCGATAACATCTAAGGTTGGTGCAACATGTGCTGGTCTTGTTGCTGACATGCAAATACTTTCATTACAAATTTCAGCACTAGCAAAGATTCGGAAAATGGAATTAAAGCGTGATGTGCCACCAAACACAGTAGCCAAGATGATGTCTAACATGATGTATGAAAGACGATACTTTCCACTGTTAACACAAGTTATAGTTGGAGGAATGGTGGATAAACCTGCAATTTACACACTCGATCCATTAGGTTCAGTATTACCTGATGAGTATGCAGCTGTTGGAACAGGTGCTGAAATGGCATTAGGTGTTTTAGATCCACAATTCAAAGAAAGTATGACAGAGAAAGAAGCTACTGATTTAGCAATCAAGGCTGTTCGTTCAGCTACAATGCGTGATTCATTTAGTGGTGATGGTGTGGATGTTCTAGTTGTTAACAAAGATGGCATGAAAGAATTCACAGAGAATATTAAATAATTTTTAAATTGTTTTTGCAACTTCCCAGTGAGTGTCTGAGATGTAATGTAAATTTTTTATTACTTCACCCTTAGATATTTTCTCCATTTCAGAACTATCTATCATTGCAGTTCCAACTGCTAAAAATTTTTGTTTTGATTCCTCAACAACACAAACAATATCATCCGTTGAAAAGCTTGAATATTTTTTAATTCCTGGTCTCATGACATTTGCACCATTGCACATAAACTTCACAGCACCCATATCAACTGTCACACTAGGAAATTTTTCTAATATTTTTGGTTGATTCAAGAAAGGTAAGTATTTGTTTTTAATTTTTAATATGGTTATTCCGTTCCCAATCATGAGCTGTGAATTTTCATCTATAAAGTGAACCTTAAGATTTTTAATTTTAGGTAATTCCTGTTTCCACTGCTCTGACACCAATTGTAGAATATGACTTGTCTCACTTTTGGAAATTAGATTTGTTTTCAAGCCTTTGAAATCTCGTTTCTAATATCAATGAGGTCTCTTAGAATAGAACTTGCAGTCTCAACTCCACCTGCTCCACGACCAATTATGGTTTGAGTTCCAGAGTGCTCAGATGTGAATGCAATAGCATTGAGCGTTCCATCTACACATAATGGATTGTCATTTTTGATTTCTACAGGACTAACAGTCAGATTATCATCACATGAGGCAATTAATTTGATTGAGCTAGAATTGCGTTCTGCATTTTTTATATCATTTGTACTTACATTTCTTATCCCGGTTCTAACTATATCAGGCATTGTCACTTTCATTCCCATTATCCAATTTGCTAAGATCACTAATTTTGCGCCAGCATCTAAACCATCAAGATCAAGAGATTCATCGGCTTCCACATAGCCTTTACCTTTCGCATCAGATAACGCTTCATCAAATGACATACCTTTTGACATGTTTGTTAGTATGTAGTTTGTTGTACCATTCAGTATTCCTTGAAATGAAATGATTTTTTCACCACGAAGACTATTTTTTGCATAATCCAATATTGGTGTGCCACCACCAACAGTGCCACTAAATCGTAGAAGTACTTGGTTAAAATTTGCAATTTCCATTAATGATGGAAATGCAAGTGCGAGTGGTCCTTTATTTACTGAAATAACATGCATTTTTCTTTTCATTGCTGTGGTAATGTGAGTCATGCCAGGTTCTGCATCTTTATAATTACTTGCGGTTGTTTCAATTAATACATCCGCCTCAAGAGTTTTGATCATCTCATTTCCAGTCATCTGTGATTTTGATTTGTTATATTCTTTCACTGAACCAAATTTTTTCTTTGTATCAATTAATTTTTGCAAGTTTAAGCCAGCACTATCATATGCACATCCTTTACTATCAAAGACAGCAACAATTCTTGGTTTAAGACCATATCTTGAATACAATTCATTTGATCTTGATTCAAGAAGTTTTGTCAAACTTTGTGCAACAACACCGAATCCACAGAGTATTATTCTCATAGAATCATCACTACAGATGGTTATTTAATCTGATTTATCTAAATCTAATGAAATTGAATTGATGCAGTATCGAAGATTTGTTGGGTTTGGTCCATCATCAAAAACATGTCCAAGATGTGCACCACAGTTTTTACAGTTAACCTCAATACGGACCATTCCAAAACTACGGTCTTCTATGTATTCTATGTTTTCATCATCTATTGGCTTAAAGAAACTTGGCCACCCTGTGCCGGAATCAAACTTTGTTTCGGATGAAAAAAGTTTTGCATTACAGCATGAACAATTGTACGTACCATTGTCTTTAGTATTACAATATACCCCTGTAAATGCTCTTTCGGTTCCTTTTTTTCTACAAACATCAAATTGTTCTGGTGTAAGAATCTTTTTCCATTCGTCATCTGATTTTGAAATCTTATAGCTCATATTTTTTTACGTTTTTCCTCAGTTCGTTTCTCAGATTCAAATCTTTCTAATTCATATTGATTCATATCAACATACTTCAAAATTTTACTTAATATTGGATGTCTTTTTTGTATTAATGTATACATTTTTTGTGCAATTATTCTATAATCTATATGACCTTGTGGAACAGTTCGTAATTCGATTAAATGTGTCGCTTCCCTTAGGTTCATTTTCATGAAGTAAGGATAATTGTATGCAAAATTTACCACATATTGAGCTTGTTCTGGTAGTTTTCCTCGAATTTTTTCAAAGACGTCTTTTGAATTGTTCATACATTCAGAAAATTCTTTCTTTATCCCAAGTTCTATAATTTCATTTGGCGTATGATAATTATGATCAGTTGTAAGCAGTTGTCTTTCAAGTGTAAGCGCTCTATGTCTATGAAAATCTCTAAACATACCATAGTTTGTAAGTAAATCAAATGTATAATCTGTCATTTCAAATGCTCTTGGTGGTCTATGTCTTCTGTTTTTCCTGATTTTTGCATAATCATTTATTATCTTAATTTTTTGCTTTTTAGAAATTTTTTTAACATTTTTTTGAATAGTCGAAAATTCAAGACTTGGTGATTGCTCATACATTAGTGCAGAGATAATGTTTACCAACGCACTAGATTCTGGCTCTGATGTGATTAATTTAACAAAATTACCTTTTCTTGGTCTTCCTCTAGCATGAGTTTTATTTAATTTTGACGAGTTTTTTCTTATATCATTAAGATACTTTTGTAAGATTTTGCCATATTTATCGTCGGAACGTCTGATAAATGATTTGATAGTCGTGTCTAATTCATTTTTAATTTGTGAAGCTATATTTCGCTCTTCGCTTAGATTAGATCCAAACAATATTGATAACAAATATTCAAACGCACGGCCATTTCCAGTGACACCAACATTCGTCAGTGTTGAGGCTGGTAGAATGCTTCTCAATGCATCTAATGCCTTTGCTTTTGTTGCTGCATTATAGATTCTTTGTGCAGATTTAATATTAACACTTTCAGTTAATTGCCTAAATTTTTTTTCATTGCCATTATGATCCTTAAATTTATAATTTTCAATGGAATCATTTTCGCGAATTAATTTTAACATAGGTTGTATATTTTTTGTGTATGTATCAAAATCAAAATTACATGCATCTAAATAATCATCAGCATAACGTGATTTCAGTATTTCTGGTTCAGGATAAAATTTGTAATCACCATTATTTTTTTTATCCCACGAAACATAGCGTGATGATTTTTCTAAATATGAAAAACCAATTCGTCTATCTTCTATTTTTTTTACTGCTATATTTGAAATACCTTCAATTGCAATTTGACCACCACCAAGTTCGGCTACAGAGTCATCACCATATTCTAAAAGAACTCTCGTGTAAAATTCCTCACCGCGATTTTTATTTTTTAGGAATTCATCCAAGAATACTTTTCTCATACTTTTGTCAGTTCTACTGTATCGTGACATTAGGGCACCGCGGTCAACCTGTTGTGGTGTGATAATCGCAAATACTTTTTTATCCGCATTTGAAAAATGCTTCAATAATTTCTTTTTCTCGATATCAGTAAATTCAGACAATAAATTCTAACTTTTCTAATTAGTTTTATTTTTACCTGCACCAATCTGAATTAGATCGGGTGATTTTGTTGGAAGATTAGTAGATGATTGTTGTCCTTTGACTTGCCAACGAGTTAGTACCTCTTTGAACGCTTTATCCATTTCAGGATCTTCTGTGTACATCAATGTTGTAATCCATCTACCTTTAGGACCTTTTGGACTGCCAACCGGCCCTCCAAACGACTTCATCCAAAATTTACTTGGTAGTAATTTTAGCGAGTCATTATCTGGGTCATTCTGCAATTTATCCCAATATTCTGAAACGAATTTTAAAACCTGAGCAATTTCATCTTTTTCTATCATGAATGTTGTCATTTGTGATTTAATTTTAAAATTGCGTTTAGGCACGAATTTTAATTTAGTTAATTAGTTTGTACCAAAACTTCTAACCTTATTCACACTTTGTCGATTATACAGATCTTTCAATTCATTTTCATGGATAACAACGATGTTAGCATGATTGGAATGCCTGTAAAAGATATGTATGGTGCTC
>CAZIHG010000063.1:0-13976 GCA_964539205.1 uncultured Candidatus Nitrosopelagicus sp. | reverse complement strand
TTTTTCTGAGCTGTTTCTGTAGTGTCATGTTCGTGTCGTTCGTGTTCTGACTCTGGTTGTTGATCTGAGTCTGGTTCTGGTGCTGACTCTGTTTTTATTGATTTTTCATTCTCAATCATTTGTTGCTTCCTATCTTCAAATTTTTGTTTACGCTGAAGGATTTTTGTGATATATCCAGCAATTTCATTTTTTAATCCTTTAGAGCGTATAATTGTAATTTCATTCAGGAGTTTCTTATTATTAGAAAAATCGGTTCCAAACTTATCTTGATATTCATTCAAAATTTCTGTTGAGAGTCGTTTTATTCTATTCACTGAAACAACACCTAATGGGTTTTTTATATATGTACCATTCAAAAATTTTTCAATTGTTAAGAAATTTCTGTGTGTTTTTTTCTAATTGCTTTAATAAATTGGCATATGGAATTTTAAGGATTTTTGATGCACAGTGAACTACACTTGGTAAAAAATGAATTTGTGTTGTTTTGTAATTAAAGCAATGAGAGAATTTAACAGGTCCATCAGTTTCGACTAGTACTTGTTCAGTGTTAGTTATGGACAGTAAAGCCTGCTTATCATTGGCATAAATAAGAACAGGCCCATATGAAACATACAACCCCAAATCCATTGCATGCTTTAACTGATTTTTATTTCCATCAAACCAATGTAGTAAAATTCCTTCAAGATTAAACGATGAAATAATTTCAAATACATCATCAAGTGTTTTCCTTGAATGAATTGAAATAGGTTTTTTGAATTTTTCAGCAAGTGATAGTTGATTAGAAAATACTTTTTTCTGTTTAATCCATTCATCATCTGAGTTTATGTATGTTTTATCAAGTCCAATTTCACCTATACCAATAAATTCATTATTTCTCTTTTCAATCATATCACAAACTGGTGATATATCTTGCTGAGCCATTTCAGGGTGTATTCCAATAAATGGTAAAATATTTCGGGATTTTTGACTAAGATTTAATGTTTTGACTGATGTCTCATAGTCCATTGAAACACAACATGCTTTCAATTTTAGTAATTCCATCGTATGGATGATTTGTTCAATATCCGACTCATATTCTGGATCTGATAAATGAATGTGTGAATCATAAAGCCAACTCATATTGTATCTTCAGTTTTTTCTACTAAATTAGTCTGCATAAATCTGTAAAAATGTAAGATTTTTTTACTACTCAAAGTATTTTATCAGTATTACTTAGATAATTATATGAAAACTTCTGAATTAGGGCTATCTGCAATTTACAGAATTTTAAAAAAATCTGGTGCAGAGCGTGTAAGTGACGAATCAGTAAATGAGCTAAGAAAAGTAATAGAAGACATAGCTGTAGATATAGCTAAGAATGCAGTTGATATGACAAAACATGCTGGTCGTAAAACTGTTAGATCTGAAGATGTGAAACTTGCTTCAAGAACATTCTACAAACATTAGTTGTTCTCATTATATTTGTCGAATATTATCAACCAGTTAATTCTGGACCTGCTTTGCGTATGTCATCTGAAATATCCTCAAACTTCGTAAAGTTATCAACAAACATCTGTGCAAGTTTTTTGGCAGATAGTTCGTATGAATCTTTATCAACCCATGTATTTTTTGGATCTAACATGTCTGAAGGTACGCCTGGACATTCTAATGGTACATCAAGATTAAACACATTATCATGTCTAAATTTAACAATATCAAAAGCACCTGTTAGTGCTGCTGTGACCATTGCACGACTATATTTGATACTTATTCTTTTACCTACGCCATATGCACCACCTGACCAACCAGTATTGATAAGATATACAATTGTATTATGATTTGAAATCTTTTCACCTAGCATTTTTGCATAAACCGAAGCAGGTCTAGGCATGAACGGTGAACCAAAACATTCTGAAAATGTTGCTTTTGGTTCTTTAATTCCTCTTTCTGTTCCAGCTAATTTACTAGTATAACCGGACATAAAATGATACATTGCACCTTCTTTAGTTAATTTTGATACAGGTGGTAAAACTCCAAGTGCATCAGCGGTAAGAAAAATTATTACTTTTGGATGACCTCCAACACTTGGAATTACCGCACCTGGAATGTAATCAAGAGGATAAGCAGCTCTGGTATTTTCTGTAATACTACGATCATCGAAATTTGGTTTTAACGTTTCATTATCTATTATGACGTTTTCAAGTACCGTTCCAGATTTAATAGCATTCCAAATCTGTGGCTCTGCATGTTCATTGAGATTTATGCATTTTGCATAGCATCCACCTTCAAAATTAAAAATATCTTTATCTGACCAACCATGTTCATCATCACCAATTAACATTCTATCTGGATCTGCAGAAAGACTAGTTTTACCAGTGCCTGAAAGACCAAAGAATAATGCAGTATCACCATCCTTACCAATATTTGCAGAACAGTGCATTGGAAAAACCCCTCTTGACGGCATTAAATAATTCATCACAGAAAACATAGATTTCTTCATTTCACCAGCATAATTTGTAGCACCAATCAAAACAATTCTTTGTGATAAATTAATCATAATGAATGCATTTGTTCTTGTTCCGTCAATTTCAGGAATTGCATTAAAGTCATTCAGACACATAATAGTAAATTCTGGGTCATGTGTTTCAAGTTCACTAGATTATGGTCTAACAAATAATTGCCTACAAAAGAGACTTTGCCATGCATGGTCATTTATTACACGAATTGGTAATCTGCTATCTTTTGATGCTCCAATAAAACCATCAAACACAAAAAGTTCTTGTCCTTCTGCATGTTTTTTCATTTTTTCAAAAATCTGATTGAATTTTTCAGAAGGAAATTGTCTATTTACATTGCCCCAATCAATTGTTTCATGAGTTTCATCATCATAGATAATATAACGATCTTGTGGTGAGCGACCTGTATATTTTCCAGTTTTTACAGATAATGAACCCGACTGAGTTACAGTACCTTCATTTTTTTGAGTTGATATTTCAATTAATTTTTCCACTGAAAGATTTCTATGTATGGATTTGGCATTAATTCCAAATTCTTCTAACTGGGTTAGGAATTTTGAAGGTACGGTCGATTCTGACATTTAATCAACTCCAAATTTAATAATATACATGTCTTTTCTCAAGAATCTAACGAAAAATAAAACACTATTATCTCTTTCTGTAAACTTCAGAGATAGTTAGATACGTATTTATGTAAAAATTCGAGTCTCTTCATCATGCCGATCAATAAAGATAAACTAGACAAAAGAGAGCAAGTTTCCTCACATAGACCCAAATTTGTTAGACCGGAAAGCTGGCGATATAAAAGACTGCAAACTAATTGGAGGAAACCAAAAGGCATTGATAATCATCAAAGAAAACAAAAGAGTCGTGGACGCCCAGGTTTGGTCAAGATAGGATATGGTACACCAAAAATAGCGAAGGGACTGCACCCATCAGGTTATACTGATAATCTAGTAAATAATTTTAATGACTTAACAAAATTAAATCCAAAAAAAGATGGAGTTAGATTCGGTCATAGTGTTGGTGCAAAGAAAAGGAAAGAATTAATGAAAACTGTGATTGAAAAAAAATTTAAAGTTTTTAATGCAAGGGTGAATTAAAATGCCAGTAAATTTAAAATCAAAGAAACAACTTGTTTCAAGAATTGTAGGTGTAGGTGTTAATAGAGTTAGATTTGATAATGATCATCTAGATGATGTTGCTGATGCAATCACAAGAGATGATATAAGAAGTTTGATGACGGCTAATACAATAACAATAAAATCATTTAAAGGTACATCACGAGGAAGAGCGAAAACGAAAAAGATTCAAAAATCAAAACGTGGCACTGGTCAAGGTTCTAAAAAAGGTCGAAAAGGAGCAAGAGATACCAAAAAAACAGTTTATGTCAATAAGGTGCGTGCACTTAGATATATACTAAAAATTGCAAAAGATAGAAAAGAAATTGATAATGAAAATTTTAAATTAATATATAAAAAAATTGGTGGTAACACTATAAGAAATAAAGCGCATTTACGAACTATTATCAATGAAGTGAAAAAATCCTAGAATTTAAAAAAAAGATTTTCAAAGTTTTCAATCTTATTCTTTTTAATACAAATACCCTCTTTTGTTAACATGTTTTTCTTTATGTCAACACCAAATGCGTAACCGCCGATATCTCCATTTGATTTTACAACTCTATGACATGGAATAATCACAGGGAGAGGATTTACTTTCATGATTTTACCAATAATACGCTGACCATTTTCAAGACCAATTGATCTAGCTAATTCACCATACGTTGTAATCTTTCCAGATGGTACTTGCATAAGTTTTTTGTAAACTCTGTTTTCTAGATTCAAATTTTGATCACTTCCAATTTTGTTGTGGATAGTAATTCAATAATTTTCTGTTTATTTTTGCCTAGGCTTCCCCAATCCAATAATGCTGTTTCAGCACCAATATTTCTTTCAATGATATGATGAAAAAGTGATTCGTCTAAGAATTCAATAGCATGTTTAGGTACTATAGTTCCCAGTGCAAATTTACCATTGATTATTTCATTTGTAAATTTTTCAGAATAATGTGTTCCACCAAAACATACTGCGTTTGGAAATTCTCTTAAATCTTCTGCAAAAGTTCCTTCAATGATTTGTGCTATAGAATTACATAATTCTATGTCATTCCATTGTTTCTGTGTTGTCCCAATCTCTACGAATATACAAGGTTTGGTAAGATTTGTAGGACCGTGATGAGTTGCTTCTATAGTTATTTGAAAACCATCAAAATTATCACGTTCTTTCCAAAGATTTTGTAAGTATGTTTTTTGAAATGATGGAAAAGGTATTGCGACTTGTTTGGAGTTACCTCCAAATTTAGCAATATCAAAATTTCCAGTACTGTGACATGTTAATGCTAGTGTTCCAGATTCAGCTGCATGTTTTGAAAGAAACACATAACTATCATAATCAAATTTTTCATCTAACCAATCTGCAGATATGGTAGGTGATGAAATTATTAGGATATCAAATTTTTTCCCCCTAAATATTGAATCGGTTTTTTCTAAATTCTTACTCATGAATTTAGCCATATTATTCCCAGCCGGATCATCTTTGTATGCAACAAGTAAATCCATGAATAAAAGATATATTGATACTTTATTAATTTCAATTTAGAACTTGAACCCAAAATTAATGCTCAAAAATGCGTATAATACAATAAAATTAACGAAAAAATCTGATTGGGATGTCTATAAACAGCATCTAAGATTGGTTTTATTTGGAATTGCTACAGTTGGTTTATTAGGTTTCGGAATACAATTTATTTTTGCAACAATTCCCTTTACTAGATAAAAATGTCAGAAGAAATTCGCACTGATGCAGGGTGGAATACAGACGAAAAAGCTGATCGTGGAGATATAGAGAATGATTCGATAGAATCACCAAAAGAAGATGAGTTAGGGGAAGGAATAGAACAAGATGTTGATTCACCATCAGAAGATCACAGAAGAGATGATCAAGTAAAAGCAACAGCAGAAGAAACAGAATCAGTTGGTCCAGCTTTAGGTACTGGAGATTCCCATTTATTTGCAGTTAGGACAACAGGTGGTCAGGAAAAAGTTGTTGTTAGATTACTTGAAACTAAGATGAGAAATGGTGAGTTGGATATACAATCAATACTATTGGTTGATAATCTAAAAGGATACATTGTGGTTGAGGCAGAAGATCCACAAATAATGTTTAATGCTATACAAGGAATTCGACATGTGAAGGGGCAATTAAGAGGAGAACTACAATATAGTGAAATTGAAAATTATCTTGTCAAAAAATCAACTGTGTCAGAACTTGCAGTTGATGGTATAGTTGAAATCATTGGTGGACCATTCAAGGGAATGAAGGCAACTATAACACGCGTGGATCATGAAAAAGAAGAAGCAACTGTAGTACTCTTAGATGCTCCATATCAACTTCCTGTAACTGTAGATGCAAATTATCTTAAACCCTCATCAGCATAGCAAGGAATAAATCATCTCATAGTGGCGAAAAAATATGGGTGATAAACAAAATATTTCATCATTAGTGACAGGTGGAGAGGCTTCTGCTGGTCCACCACTTGGTCCAGCTTTAGGTCCTATGGGCGTTAACATTATGGAAGTCATTAGTGCTATTAATGAAAAAACAAATGATTTCAAAGGAATGAAAGTTCCTGTAACTGTAAGTGTTGATTCTGATACAAAAAAATGGGAAATTGAGATTGGTATTCCTTCTGCATCAGCCTTGATTTTAAAAGAGGCGAATATACAGAAAGGTACCGGTACAGCAGGAACAGAATGGGTTGCAGATATTGCTATTGATGCAGTTGTTAAGGTCTCAAATGTAAAATTAGAATCATCATATGCATCTGAATTAAAGTCTGTTGCAAAACAAGTAGTTGGTACATGTCAATCACTTGGGATAAAAATTGAAGGTAAAACACCTAAAGAAATGACTGCAGAGATAAATGCAGGTAAGTGGGACGAGAAATTAGTCGTTAATTCTTAGATAGGTAAACTGGATCTTTATCAGTTTTTTCCAATTCTACAAATGTCTCCGTATTTTGGATTCCCTCAATTCTACCAATTTTTTCAATAATTACAGAATGTAGTTGTTCAAGGTCTTTTGCTAAAACACTGATTATAATATCAAACCTACCCGTCACTTCACAAACATGATCAACTTCAGCAGTATTCATCAATTCAGTATGAATTGAATCTTTGAATTTTGGATCACGATTAATCCCAACCGATGCCTTAACTTGAAAGCCTAACTGTGATTCATCAATCTCTATTGTAAATTTCTTTATTAATTTTTTTCTTAGTAGTCGTTTAATTCTACTATAAAGCACTGACGCATTAATTTCTAATTTTTTTGATAAAACTGGAACTGAGATGTTTCCATCTTTTTTTAATTCTGATAATAGTCTTAAATCTAAATCATCAACATGTAACATTTTCAAAATTACTAGTTTAATCTCATAAATGTAAGTTTTGGTTTGAATCATTAAAATAACATCAAATTTTCCATAAACTGTCAATTTCTTTGAGAAAATATCAGAATGTGATTTAACTACTCTAAACGATTTTAAGTAGGCTAAAAACGATTTTGCTATGGTCAATGAGTCAGAACTTTTGAACTTAATTCAAGAAGCTAAAAAAACTGATAAAGAGAGAAAGTTTAAACAAGCGTTAGAACTGTATTTAGTCTTTAAAGATATAGATGTGAAAAAAGGCTTTGCGCTGAATGAAGTTATACAGCTTCCAAAGAAAATGGCAAAACCTGCCGCAGTATGTGTTATGGCAACAGGAGATATGAGCCTAAAAGCAAAAAATGCAAATGCAGACCAAGTGATTGATAATACTGAGCTGACTACATTAGCTGAAAATAAAAGAGAATCAAGAAAATTAATAAACAAATATGATTTTTTCCTAGCTGATACAAAACTTATGCCAGTTGTAGGTAAATCATTAGGACAACTATTAGGTCCTAGAGGAAAAATGCCAACTCCAGTACCTTTTAATGCGCCGATCGACTCATTTTTAGAAAGATTCAAACATTCAATAAGAGTAAGAGTAAAAAATTCACTTTCATTATCATGTAAATTTGGTGATGTGACTATGGATGATAATGATCTTGCAAGTAATGCTATGGCTATAATTAATGCAATTGAAAAGAAACTACCAAATGGTGATAAAAACTTCAAGAAATTTATGATAAAGACAACTATGGGAAAAGCAATAAAACTGGAACAAAGGATGAAAAAATAATGCATGAGAATAGAACAAAATATCCTAAAAGAAAAACCCAGATGTATCAGCAATTACAAGAATTACCAAAAAAGTATAACGTTCTTGCATTAATACGAATGGAAAAAGTAAGAGCATCACAATTACTTCCATTAAGAAAAAAACTTCTGGGTGAAGTAGAAATTATTAGTGTCAAAGACAAAGTTGCTAGACTTGCACTGCAAAAAAGTGGAACTAAGGGAATTGAAAAATTTATTGATAAGTTGAATGGGCAATGTCTTTTCATGTTTACAAATATGTCTCCTTTCAAACTCAATGTTTTGCTGGGAAAGAATAAAGTAATGTTAGCTGCTAGAGGTGGAGATTTAGCAAGTATGGATGTTGTAATACCACCAAAAAATACTGGAATCGCTCCTGGTCCAATGCTTACAGACTTTAAAGAAAATGGTATTCCAACAAAAATTGATCAAGGAACAATTTGGATAATGAAAGAAACAATACCTGTAAAAAAGGGAGAAGTGATTTCTGACAAGCTTGCAGCACTTTTAGGTAAATTGGATATAAAGCCTATTGAAGCCGGAATTGTTCTAAATTCTGCACTTGAGGAAGGCCTAGTTTATGCTCAAGAAGAAATGATTATTGATCTGGAAAAATTCAGAAGTGATTTGAGCCAAGCACATCAAGAGGCAATTTCGTTATCAATTGAGGCTGCATATATCACAAAAGAGAATATTGAACAGATACTTGTTAAAGCAACACAATCTGCTAATGCTCTGTCAATAGAATCAGGATATGTGACTGATGATACTAAAGAGCAAATTCTACAAAAAGCACATGGACATGCTAAAGGTGTTATATCCAAATCAAAAGACTACACACCAGCATAGTTATCTACTTTTTACTTTAGGCAAATTCCAATTATACTTCATTGCAACTAGTCTTAAGCCAGTAGTAAGTGCTATACCAAGAATAGTTGCGGCATAAACTTCATTGGTAATTGATAATGTGAAGTAAAATGTAATTGCACCTATAAAACTAGCAGAAGCATATAATTCCTTGACAAAAACAATTGGTGTTTGATTTACAAATACATCCCTTAAGATTCCACCACCAATTGCTGTTAACATTCCAGAAAGAACAATTACAAGAAAATTCATTCCAAATAGATTATAGGCAAAAGTTGCACCAATTACAGTAAAAACTCCAAGACCAATGGCGTCAAATTTTAAGAAAATATTCCAATGTTTTTTCATTCTAGAGTATAATAAAAATAGAATAACTCCAGAAATGACAGTAATAATTACATAGGATGGATCAACTAACGAATTTGGTAATTCTTTTCCAAAAATAACGTCACGTATAGTGCCTCCCGCAACACCAGTTATTGTTGCTAGAATTATTATTCCAACAATGTCCGCTTTATGTTCTATTGCTTTGAATGCACCAGTAACGGCAAAAGCCATAGTGCCGAAAAGATCTAAAATATAAATAAAAAAATCAATTTGTGAAGTATCTACCAAATCGATTATAATAGAAACTCATAGTAAATAATCTTGAAGTTAAAAGATCGGTAAAATTTAACCAAACAACGAAGCCAAGCCTTCCATCGCTTGTTCTTCTTGCTTTTCACTTGGTGGATCTGCTTTCTTCTCTTCTTTCTTTTCGTCTCCACCTGCTGGTGCTTCTGCTGCGGCTGCCGGTGCAGCAGCAACTGCTACTGGTGCAGCCTTGATAGCCTCTTCAATGTTTACATCTGCTAATGATGCAAC
This sequence comes from uncultured Candidatus Nitrosopelagicus sp., assembly GCA_964539205.1. Taxonomy (GTDB): domain Archaea; phylum Thermoproteota; class Nitrososphaeria; order Nitrososphaerales; family Nitrosopumilaceae; genus Nitrosopelagicus. The sequence continues at coordinate 4,446 of CAZIHG010000063.1, read as the reverse complement.
TAATGCCTTAACTTGTGCCTCATTAACTTCTGCACCTGTGGCTTTAACAACACTAGTGACGTTTTCTTCAGTTACGTCCTTTTGTAGTTTGTGCAACATTAGTGCAGCATAAACATATTCCATAAAAAAAATCTCTTAAAGCATAATATAAAAGCTGTCCAAAAATAGTCACTAAACTAAGATCTTCAGACTTCTGCAAACCGAGTAAAGATTTTGTTTGAGATTTTTATCATACAGGTTTTCCATTTTCTGTTTGAGAATCCTTTTTGCATGATCCTGATCAGAGCCATCTGGTAAAGACAAAACGTTGTTAATCAATTCTGAAAGTGATTCCCTAATCCAACCATCTAAAATTGTGTATACCTTTTTTGAAAGAATTTCAACTTTTTCTTTTTCTAAGTCTAAAACACCAGTAAAATTTTCATGCTCTATTCTGTAAATTAAGGCTAAAATACAGTTTTCAGATGTTGGTTCTTTGAGCATCTCTTTGGATCTTGTACCTGCTTTTCCCTGTAAAACTTTGTTTTTTAGTCCTACAGGATTAACTATGAATCCATTTACACCTATTCTGTTACCATCAACACCAGTAACAATACCAATAACGAAGTTACAGTATTCATCAGAAGGTTTTGCTGTAAAAACAAAACTTCCCTCCTTTAGAGCTCTCTTTTTACTTCCAAACATGTATTTTTTTAGATTTTTCTATATTTAATAGTTGTAATCGAAGATGCTTAATATCGGCACTAGATGAAAAATACGATGAACAAAAAAGATATTATTACAAAATTTTCTGCTGACCCTAAAAGATACTATCAGGTGGAATTATTTGAAAATCAAGGATTTGAGCGTAAATCATGTGCAACATGTAAAAGATTCTTTTGGACATTAGATGAAAATAGAATTAATTGCCCTGATCATTCTAGTGATACCTATTCATTTATTGGGGATCCTCCAACAAAAAATAGATTTGATTACACTGAAGCCTGGAAACAGGTAGAGTCATTCTTTGTAAAGCACAATCATACATCAGTAAACAGATACCCAGTCGTGTCCAGATGGCGTGATGATTTGTATTTCACAATTGCATCAATTGTCGATTTTCAAAGGGTGATGGGAAGTAAAGTAGTTTTTGAATTTCCTGCTAATCCACTTATTGTCCCACAAACATGTCTTAGATTCAAAGATTTGGAAAATGTTGGTGTCACTGGTAGACACTTTTCATCGTTCTGTATGATTGGACAGCATAGTATACCAAATAATGATGGTTATTGGAAGGATGAATGTATTAATCTTGATTTTAATTTACTGACACAACAATTTGGAATTGATAAAAAAGAAATTGTCTTTGTTGAAGATGTGTGGGAAGGTGGTGGATCTTTTGGTTCATCGTTAGAATATTTCGTAAAAGGTTTAGAGTTAGGTAATGCAGTATTTACTGAATTTCAAGGCAACCTATCAAATTACAAAACATTAGATCAGCGTATTATCGATATGGGTGCAGGTCTCGAAAGGTTTGCATGGATAACAATGGGTACCCCAACTGCATATGATTGCTGTTTTGGTCCAATTACTGAAAAATTAATTCAAGATGCAGATATAGATGCAAATTCTACAGTGCTAATACCATATTTCACTGAAATCGCAAAGAATCTAGAATTATATGATGATTTATCACAAATAAGGAAAAATGCCATAAAATCAGCAGGGTTGTCTGATGAACAAACAAATCGTATAATCACTCCACTAGAGGGAATTTATCTAATAATTGATCACATAAGAACACTAATTTTTGCAATTTCTGATGGTGCACTTCCTAGCAATGTTGGTGGAGGATACAACCTTCGAATCATGCTAAGAAGAATTATCTCAACTATGGATAGATTGAAGTTAAAATTTGACTTGAATGAGATAGTAGATATTCAAATTGATTATCTAAAAAACACATATCCAGAGCTTGAAAAGACTAGAGATGATGTCAAAGAGATAATTTCTATTGAAACAGGTAGATATGGTAGTTCAAAACATAGGATGGAAAAAATTGTCCGTAAGTTAGAAAAAGAACCAAACACTGAGGATTTGATACGACTTTATGAATCAGATGGAGTGACTCCAGAATATCTAAAGGAGATGAAAGTTATATCGGAAATTCCATCAACATTTTACAGTAAACTTGCTGATTTGCATCAAGCTAAAAAGCAAAAAGAGCAAATGATTTTACCGTTAGAAGGAATTCCAGACACCGAACTACTCTTCTATAGAGACGACCCAAGAGAATTTGATGCAAAAGTTTTGAAATCTTTTGAAAATTTTGTGGTATTAGACAAAACTTCATTTTATCCTAGAGGAGGAGGACAAGAACCAGACCATGGTAAGATTGGAGATGCTGAGGTTGTAGATGTCACAAAACATGGAAGTATTGTAGTTCATGAGGTAAAAGGTAACACCCCAAAAGATGGAGATGTAATATCATGTGTAATAAATGGAAAAAGAAGAGAGGGGATTACAAAGAATCATACAAGTACACATATCATTAATACTTCGGCAAGAAGTGTTTTAGGCTCATGGGTATGGCAGCATTCAGCATTCAAAGAAGAGGATCACGCTAGATTAGATATTACCCATCATTCAGCACTAACAGATAATGATGTGGCAAATATTGAACAATCTGCCAATTCAATTGTAGAGAAAGCAATTCCAATAAAGATAGAAAGTGTTGACAGGGGTACAGCAGAACAAACATATGGATTTAGAATTTATCAGGGAGGAATAGTTCCAGTAAAATCAGTTAGAATAGTGTCGATTGGTGATTTAGATATAGAAGCATGTGGTGGAACACATGTAACAAATACTTCAGATGTGGAAGAGATTAAGATAACTAGAACAAAACGAATTCAAGATGGAGTTGTAAGGATTGAGTTTGTTTCAGGAGAAAACGCAAAAGAATTTGTCACAAAAAAACAGAAAGCTTCAGAAATTAAAGAGATAGAAGAGAGACAAAAGGAAGAAGAAAGAGAGAAACGAATTGAGAAAAGATTACAAGCTAAGGAAAGAATCCCAGTTATAGCAAAATCATTATCAGAATGTAAAGGTGGTGTTTCCACAATAGAGGATATTACGATAGAATTAACAGAATCTGGTAAGGCAAACTTTTGTTATTCAACTAGCAATGATTATGACGATATTTTCCATATTGGTTTAGGGGAAGTTCTCTGTAAGGCTGATCCTACATTGGTGTATTGTGGATTGTTTGAAGAGGGAGAAAAAATTCGAGTTATCGTATATGCTGGAGATGAGATTTCAAAAGAAAGGAATGCAGGAGAAATTGTCAAGAATATTTCAGAGATTTTGGGAGGATCTGGCGGAGGAAGTTCTAAATTTGCTCAAGGAGGAGGAACTCTCAAATCAAAGAAAGAAGATGCAATTAAAAATACGAAGAGCATGATCTTTGAATAGGTAAACAAGATGGAATTAAACTGGAATCAAATAGATGAAAAATGGAGAATTAAATGGTATGATACTAAAGACTTTGAAACAGATCCTAACGACAAACCAAAAAAATTCATCACGGTTGCATATCCCTATCCGAATTCCCCACAGCATATAGGACATGGTAGAACTTACACACTAGCAGATGTTCATTCACGTTATTATAGAATGAAAGGATTCAATGTTTTGTTTCCAATGGGATTTCATTATACTGGCACCCCGATTCTTGGAATGTCAAAAAGAGTTCAAGCTAACGATGTAGAATTAATTGATGCATTCAAAACATTGTATAATGTTCCAGAAGATAAAATTAAAGAATTTGTAGATCCTGTAAAAATTGCAGATTATTTTCATGAAGAGATCAAATCTGGAATGATCGAGATGGGCTTTTCAATTGATTGGAGAAGAGAATTTACGACAATAATTCCTGCATACCAAAAATTTATTGAGTGGCAATTTCGAAATTTAAAAGAAAAAAATCTAATTGTGCAAGGAAATCATCCTGTTGGTTGGTGTCCAAATGATCAAAACCCTGTTTCACAACATGATACATTAGGTGATGTTGAACCAGATTTTACTGAATACATAGTAATAAAATTCAAGATGGAGGATGAGATTATTCCTGTTGCGACACTTAGACCTGAAACACTATTTGGAGTGACAAATCTTTGGATAAATCCAGATACTGTGTATAAAAAAGTCAAAGTTGATGGAGAACCTTGGGTTATCAGTGCAGAATGTGCATATAAGTTGGGATTTCTTAATAAAAAAATAGAAATTGTTGAAGATATACTAGGTTCAGATTTGATTGGAAAGAAAGTCCATAGTCCAACAACTGAGGATGAATTTCTGATTCTTCCTGCATCGTTCGTCACAGCAACTACTGGTACAGGAATTGTAATGTCAGTTCCTGCACATGCACCATATGATTTTCAAGCATTAGAAGACATCAAAAATGGA
>CAZIHG010000062.1:0-11307 GCA_964539205.1 uncultured Candidatus Nitrosopelagicus sp. | reverse complement strand
TCAGATTTCTTGGCTTGGTTCGTAATCGGTAGCCACAACATGGACACCATAATCCTTCCCATTTTATAAAAATCTCACAAATTTGACAACGTCTCTGACCTGAGGCATAACGTCCAGTTCCTACTGGTTTTTGTGCCTTGTATCTTGTGCAAATTCCTTTACATGTCATTTTTGTTCGCATATATTATAGAATTTTTGATTATATAAGGCTGATCTTAAAAATAATTACAAAAAAATTGTAAAAAGATGTAAAACTTTTATTGATTTATATAGAAAACGTGATCAATTTCAAAAAAAACCTTTGGATCTTCAATAAATATGTATGTTTTTTAAAATTGTACTAGTTGATTATCCTGTAATTGATAATGGTAACACGGAATGCCAGTAACCACTTCTTTGAGTAATGAATTGTGCTGAAAGCATATCCCTTTTTCCTCGTTGATTGAAATTTTTAATTTTTAGTGATGTGTTTCTTTCATCCACAAATTCAATTTCAAAATTCGAACAAAATTTTAGGTTTAGTAGTTTAGCAATTTCATTTGCCATTTGCATATAAACATTTCAAATTTTGATTATATTGTGTTTTGACTTCAATTATGCTAGAATACTAATGATTTTTTGAATTAGTTTTTCAGTAGAAACAAAAAAGGAACTTGAAATTTCATTACCAAGATAGTATACTGATAAACCAATTTGTTTCCCTGGATCAATTCCTAATAGTAATTGATCGTCATTTAATCCTAGATCTATCTTTTGTGAAATTAATCCCTGTATTACTTCCATATCTTTCTCAGTTATATCATCAAAAAGCACTGGTATTGTTGGATTTTTTGGTGCCTCTTTTTCTGTGGTGAGTATAATATCACCGTCAAAAAATGGTATGTCTTTTGGTAATATTGAATCATAATTCATGCCTAGATCCTTCAAAATCCTTGAAAATCTATAGTATGGTCTACCCAATTCTGTGGCAATCCCAATTCTGGCATTTTTTAAGTGTGTGATAATTCTAATAGAATTAATCTAGATTTAGAGTTTATGGAGGAAAAACTTGAACCAATTTTATGAAAAATCGAATTAAATTTGTTGTAGTAGATTGGTTAATTTGTTGTCAAAATGAGGATTGCTCTTGCTAGATCTCCTTCAGCCTCTGCTAGTGCATTTTTAGCCTTTTCTTCATTAACATTAGCTTGCTGACAAACTAATGCAATATCCTCATCGCTAAAAATCTGTACTTCTAACTCTTTTTCTTCATAACTCTCTGCAACAACTTGAAAAATCGAGTTATCTTTTGCTTTCATTTCAGTAACTGTTGGTTTAGCGATAATGATCTCTTTTTTGTCAGTTTTTATAATTACCTCTTGTACGTTTTCGACCTCTTCCATGTCAAGGCCCATTTTATCCATCATTCTTCGCATTTGGCGATTGCCTCCACGCATCATGATAAATTTTCTCCGTTAGTCTGACTTTTTAAACTATCTCTAATCTTAACGGCTACACCCCTTTGTTGGTTTGATATCATGATTGCTGACAGCGCAGCCTTGCCTACCCCAACTACTTGATTTTTATACAAAACTGGAACTTCAGAACCTATTCTCACATTTTTTCCACATGAAATAACTTGTTGGCAAAATACTGATCTTCCTTCTTCCACAAATGGTTTTGATTCCGCATCAATTTCCAGACAATTTTCTCGGAATTTTTTATTTTTAAGAAATAATTCTGCACAATACCGTGTTATTGCTAAACCACCATCAGTTCTAGGTGTAAATAACAAGTTTCCATCATCATTGACGTTGCGTATTCTGCCTGTTTTTTTTGATATCTTTATCTCAATATCTTTAGGAAGGTTTTTTGACACTCCATATCCAAATAAAGCATCAATTGTATGTTTTAATTTCTGTATATTATCCATATCTTGAGATTCTCAAACTGACATATTATTCTAAACCACTATTTTCAAAAATAGTCACGAGTGATCTAAATATATTTTGAGAGATCTAAGTATCGTTTATATTTTCTATATAGAAAGCAGGCATATGGTTGAAAAAGAGAATCTTAGAAAAATTCAGTTTACTGGAAAATCATCATTCATAGTTTCATTACCGAAAGAATGGATAAAAGATCAGGGTATAAAACAAGGAGATCAAGTCAATGTTGTAAGGCAAGGCTCTTCTGTTCTAGAAATTAAACCTGTAAACTTTGGAAGACGCTCAACGCAAGATGCTGCAACATTAATGATAACTTCAAAAGATGATAAACACACTATTACAAGAAAATTAATTTCGCTATATTTTCTTCGTTATAAAACAATCAATGTTAAACCAAAAGATGGTAGAATTGACCCTAATCAAAGAATTGCTATCCGAAACACTGTAAAAAAAATACTTATGGGTGCAGAAATAACTGCAGATTCAACAAATGAAATAACCATACAAGTACTGATAAATTTAGTTGAGTTATCAATTGATGGTGCGTTCAAAAGAATGCTTCATTTATCAAAATCAATGCAAAATGATGCATTATTAGCACTTAAAGAAAATAATAAAGAACTTGCGCAAGAAGTAGTAAATAGTGATGACGATGTGGACAGATTTTCATTCTATATCATCAGACAACTCACAATAGCTATTGAAAATTCTCATATGCTTGAAGAGATGGGATTTAACAATGCGAGAGATTGCATGGGCTATAGAATCATTGTTAAAAATATTGAAAGGTTGGCAGATCATGCTGTTAGCCTATCTCAAGATATATTAAATTTTGAAAATCCTATACCTGAAAAAATAATTGATAAGATTCAAGAGATGAGTGATTTTTCACTGAATGTTATAGATGATATATGTTTAGCTCTATTCAAAAATGATTATGCTGGAGCAGAAAAATCAATTGCAGAATCACATAATATATCAAAATATGAAAAGAAGGTAATTGAATTACTAAAGACTGTAAAAGATGAAGAGACTGCATTCAGAGTCCGAAGAATTATTGAAAATATTAGAAGAATCTCAGAATATGCGAGCGATATTGGTGAAGTTGTACTCAACATAAACGTTGAAAAATTAATACAGAAGTAGAATGTGATTTATGCTTGAAAACATGCATTTTAATCACATATTCTGACGAAGATTCAATTTCCGAAGCCAAAGGATTGTGTGAAGCTGCAGGATGTCAAATATTAGATTTAATAAAACAGGAATTCCTCAACAACACAAAATTTGGATTAAGCGCGGGAAAATTAGATGATTTAAAAAAAATTGTAGCACAAAGACGACCAGATGTCATTGTTTTTGATGAAATTTTGAAGCCAAGTCAAAATTATAATTTAGCATCTGAACTAAAGATGGAAATTCTTGATAGAGAATCATTAATTTTAGAAATTTTTGAAAGTAGAGCAACTAGTACTGAATCAAAAATGCAAGTAAAATTAGCACAATTAAGATATGAAATGTCAAGAGCCAAAGAAAAAGTTAAGCTATCAAAAATGGGTGAACAGCCAGGTTTTCTTGGTATCGGAAAATTCGAAGTAGATGTCTATTATGATGATATAAAAAATCGTATGGTTAGTGTTAGAGTAAAATTAGATAAGGCCGGTAAGCAAAGAGAACTTCATAGACAATCAAGAAAAAGAATGGGTTTTAAGACAATCTCATTAGCTGGATATACATCAGCTGGAAAAACTACATTGTTTAACATTATTACTGGTGAGAAAAATGAAGAGGATCATAAATTATTTACAACACTAACTACCACTGTTAGAAAATTTAAACTTGATAGAGAATGGGTTCTTATTTCTGATACAGTCGGATTCATTAGTAAACTTCCTGCATATCTAATTGATGCCTTCAAATCAACATTAGAAGAATTGGTTTTTACCGATATTGTAATGGTTGTAATAGATGCTGCAGATCAGGAGAAAGACTTGAGGAAAAAATTTGCTAGTTGTTATAAAACATTGATAGAATTGGGAGTTGAAAAACAAAAAATGTTGTTTGTTTTTAATAAAACTGAATCGATGGATGAAAACCAAATCTTAAAAAAAATTCAGGAGCTTGATTTAGAAGAAAATAAAAATTGGATATCGATATCTGCAAGTACGGGTAAAAATATTCAAAAACTGAAAATGTTGATTAAAGAAAAATTTGACGTTATGGAAAAATTAACACATAATATTTAATATTAAAATCAATACAAATTTTCTATCTCAGTATCGAATTCCCATTTACCAAAATTTTCACTCCAATAAAGTGCTTGAAGCGCAAACATAGATGCCCATGAATTAATTTTGTATCTTTTTTTCCAACCCAACATTGATTTATAGAATTCTTCATAAAAACCACCATCAATTTCAGATTTAGTGTGAAATGCTTGTAATGATAATAGAAAATTTTTCAATTTATTGATTTTTTCTTTTTCAATATCTAGATCACATATTTTTTCTAAAAGTAATGTTATTCTAATTAATTGAGCTAGAGGATAACTTGCCTTTGATTTGTATCTAGAATTATACCATAATTCTATACTCCCATCTGAATTTATCTGATTAAAACTCCAAATGATTGCCTTTTCACAACAATCAAGGTATTTTTTTTCTTGAGTAAATCTATATGCGTAAATTAATCCTTCAAGTGAATAACACATTGTATGTAGGTTAATCACATTATCATTCTGATGTAATCGTATGCTGCCATCAGAATTCTGATAATTTTTGAATGAATTACATATTTTAGTTGCGGTTTCTAAAAGATTATCTTCTTTTGTAATTTCATATAATTGCAAAATAGGTATTACAGTTTTAATATGAAAACAACCGGGTTTTTTATACCAAACCGAGTCGCTCTCTTCAAAATTATTACTTGAAAGATTCTGATAGGGCTTAACGGTTCCATTATTATTAACTGCATCATTTATCAGCCAATCAATTAGCTTTTTACCAAATTCTAAGTGATTATTATCTTTAGTGATATGGTAACAATCAAAAACGCCTTTTGCACATATTGCTGTATCGAAAGAATATGCCAGATGATTACTCATATCGTTGGTTACATTTTGGATAATTCCACCATGCTGCTCATGGAGATTCTTTAACCATTTAGATGATGAGATTGCAATATTTTTGTAGTTTTCATTTTGTTCATGAATATAGAGGAATTTCATCGTACTGATGTGATAACCAGTGATTTCAGGATACAAGAAAGAATATTCTTCCTTATTCTGGTCATAAAACGAATAAACTCCTCCATTGTCCTCATGATTTTTATCAGAAATTACCAAACCAGAATGAGTTAACCAGGTTTTTAGTTTTTCAAAAGATGTATTCAATGATAGGTAACGTTTTTGTTGTTCCTTAAAAAGTCTAAAGACAATGAGAATTCTCATAGCGACATTTCATTTTCCTCCTATTAGTGGTGGAGGCGTGGTAGTAATTGTAGACATAATTAACAAATTGGTAGAACTTGGAAATGATGTCACAGTAATCACACCAGAACTAGATTGGTCTGGTGAAGAATATGATCCTAAAATCAATCCAAAAATCAAAGTTATACGTACAAAGACACCACATAGATCCAACATTAAGATTGCAGCAAGACGTTGTCAATCCAATATTAAAGAAAAGATGTTAGAGATTGGAAGAAAAGAACAGTTTGATTTTATCTTTACAGTTTTTCATCCATTCCATCTTGTTCCAAAAGCTGCTGTTGAATCAGCAAAAAAATTGAATATTCCTTCAATTGTGAAAGTTGATGATGCTATTTATGAAAAATCATCTGGGATAAAATCCATTCAGCGCAAAATTGAGAAAATGATTAATGGAAAGACACTTCGAAATGCAAATAATGTTCTAGTATCAAATAATGATACAAGAAAAATCATTAATACTGAATATAATGTACCTCTTGAAAGAATTTCAATTGTACCAAACGGCGTAGATTTGTCAATGTTTAATGTTTCTAAACATAGAAATCCTAGAAAAATTGTTTTTGCAGGCGCTATGTATTACCATAGAGGTTTGGATATTTTGCTCAAAGCAATACCAAAAATATTGAAAAATGTTCCTGATGCAAAGTTTGTTCTTATTGGTAGTGGTGCAGAGTTAGAGAAACTAAAAAAAATTGTTTCTAAAAATAATTTAGCATCAAGTGTAGAATTTACAGGTTGGATTAATAGAGATATGATTCCTGGAAAAATATCTGATGCATCAGTTGGAATTGGACCGTTAAGGCTGACTGATGTCACCACAAGAGCGCTGCCAATAAAGGTATTAGAATACATGGCAGTTGGACTTCCTATTATTGCACAAGAAGGAACACTTTCAGAAGACGTTTTAGTTAATGAAAAAAATGGTTATTTCTTTAATGGGGAAGATGATTTAGTTAGTAAGATAACATTATTACTTGATAAACCAGAAAAAATTGAAAGAATGAGCCAAGAATCCACAAAAATGGTTCAAAAATTTTCATGGGATAGTGTAATCAGGAATATCATAGAAAAAGTAAACAAAATCTAAAAACGTTTTTGCATAATTCGTATGATTTTACTACTTGCATCTCCTTTACCATAAGGTGTATTTTTAGAAGAAATCTTAGGATTTTTGATGGTTTTTTTAATTGAATTTGTGATACTTCTTTCAGTTAATCCAACAATTTCAGCCATTTTTGATTCTAATGCTTCTGGTCTATCAGTAGTTTTCCGTAGTACCAGAACTTTCTTCCTGATCACAGGTGAGGTTGCTTCTTCCTGAATTCCACCAGAATCTGTCATTATAAATGAGCATTTTTTCATTAGTTCAAGCATTTCAAAATAACCAAGTGAATCTAGTAAGATAATGTTTTTGGATTTAGATAGTTTATTGTACAGGTTAAATTCATGGAGACGTTTCCTAGTGCGAGGATGTACTGGAAAAATAATATCTTCCTTAGAATGAATTATTGCATTAACAATCGATGATAGTGTTTTCTTACTATCAACATTTTCTGATCTATGTAATGTTAATAAAATGTAATCATCTATGTCTAGGGAAAGTTGAGATTTCTTTTCTGAAATACTAGAATACATGTTAATTGCGTCAATTATTGTATTTCCAGTAACATGAATTTTACCGTGAGTGTTCTCAGAAACAAGATTGTGTTTAGCGTTTTGTGTAGGAGCAAATAATAATTCTGAAATATGATCTACTGCAATTCTATTATGTTCTTCTGGCATTCTCCAATCATTACTTCGTAAACCAGCTTCAACATGACTAATTGGGATACTTGATTTTAGTGAGCAAATACTTGCTGCTAATACTGTATTAGTATCACCTTGTACTATTACTGTATCAGGTTTTTCTTTTGAAAGAATTTTTGATAATTTTACTATAATTTCGCTAATCTGCAGTGAGGGATTTGATCTAGAAATTCTTAATGAGTGATTAGGTTTAGGTAAACCAAGTTGGTGAATGAATTGCATTCCCATCATATAATCAAAATGCTGACCGGTGAAAATTATAGTGTGTTTTTTTGTGCCTAATTTCTTGATAATTGGTGCAAGTTTGATTATTTCAGGTCTAGTTCCTAAAACTATCGCTGTTTTCATTTAATTCAAATTTGATTTGTAGATGATATTATTATGGGTATAGGATGACTGATACTAATTCATTAAAAGGATGTATGTAAAACAATCAGTATAAAATGAGGATTCTTTTCATTGCGCCAAAATATACAGGTGGAATTGGTGGTCATGCTGCTAGAGTTGCAGAAAAATTACGAGAACATGGTTTTGACATAAAATTAATGCATACACCACACATACCAATAAACAAACTCAAGAATCCTAGTTTTGCTGTTCTTAGCTCAATTAAAGCTATAATGGGTGGAGATGAATATGATATAGTTCATGCTTTTAACATTCCTTCAGCTTTTGCAATGAGGTATACCAAAGCCAAGAAAAAAATTTTATCCGTACATGGAATCTATTCAGAGCAGGTTGATTCATTGCATTCTGATACTACAGCAAAAGCTGCGAGTGTCACTGAATCAAAAGTTTTCAAATGGGCTGATAGATTGACGACTGATTCAAAAGCAGTTAGTGTGGCATATAATAAAAAATTAGGAGTCAAATTCGAGTTTTTGTATGCACCGTTAGATATCACAAAATTTAGTGATCTCCCAGATGTACCAAAGAAAGAAAAACAAGTCATCTACATTGGTAGGGATAGTTATGAAAAGGGTATTGATATTCTTAGAGACGTAGAATTAAAAATTAACGGTCATGTTGTTTATTGTACAGATTTAGAATGGAAAGAAACAATGTCTCAACTCAAAGCATCAAGCGTACTAGTAGTCCCATCAAGAATGGAAAGTATTCCTCAAGTAATTAAGGAAGCATTTTTTCTAAATATTCCTGTAGTTGCTACAAATGTTGGAGGTGTTCCAGAATTAATTGAGCATGAAAAGACTGGTCTACTTGTGGATGTAAATAATCCCATTCAATTGGTAAACTCAATAAATGAACTACTCGAAAACGAAGAAAAAGCTAAAAGTATTACGCATGCTGGATATGAATTTGTAATTAAAAATTTGACATGGGAGGTATTACTTCCTAAATATGTAAAATTTTATGAAGATCTATTAAATTCGTAAAAATTACTTATGAAAAAAAGAAATGTTTCAGTCCATTTTCTAGACCAGTTTCATATGACCAATTAATTGTTTTTTTTGCAAGGTTGGCATCAGCTTGACTTTCTTTAATGTCTCCTTGAGGTAACTCATCAAATTTAGTGCTTAATGATTTTCCGGAGAGTTTAATCATCAAATTTGCTAATTCTTTAATTGATGTTGGAATTCCAGTGCCAATATTTAGAAATGAAAAATCTGTTGCGCTTTGCATTGATAGTAGATTAGCCTTTGCAACGTCTTCCACTGAAATAAAATCACGTACTTGTGAACCATCACCTAGAATTATTGGAGGATTATTTGCTTGAATATTATTATGAAATTTAGTTATTACACCAGCATAATCACTTGTTTGACCAATTCCATAGACATTAAAGTATCTTAATCCAATAATTGCTACTCCTAAATCATGATATTTTTCAGCTAACTTTTCATCATCCAATTTTGTTATGCCATATGGATTGATAGGCTTTCTTTCAAAATTCTCTTGTATAGGAATCGAAGTAGTATCGCCATATACACTTGAGCTACTTGCATAAACAACTTTTATTGAATATTCCTTTGCTATTTTGAAAATATTTTCAGTACCAGTAACATTTACACTATGATATTTTTCTTTTTGAATAAATGATTCTGGTACAGAAGTAAGTGCAGCTTGATGAAATACTCCATCAGAATCACTAATTGTATTTTTTAAAGAATTAAAATCAAGAATGTCTAATTTTTGTAAATCAATTTGTTCTTCAAAACCAGTAAGATTTTCTAATCTTCCTTTCGAAAAATTATCAATTACTGTGACCTGATTCTTCTTATTGAGTAAGTGTTTAACAATATGGCTTCCTATGAATCCTGCCCCACCTGTGACTACAAATTTCACGAATTTGTTTTCTTGATCATATCTTTAAATCTTAAGTAACAATGAAGCTACGAATTGTATAAAAATACAATATTAGAACATTGTTTAGAAGGATGAGAATGACAAATTTGAATGATTTTTCAACAATGATTAAAGAAATTCTTAGCCTTCGATACCATCCATCACTTGAAACTAGCATGGAAAAAATTTCCCCTGATCACTTTAAACCTCTAAATAATCAAGATTATTTGGTACGTATTGAAAATTTAATTCTAAATACAATAAAAAATGAAATTGATGATAAGAAAATTTCTGTTGCGCTAAGTGGTGGAATAGATTCAGCATTGTTACTATCACTACTTAGAAAGGCATTACCAGATATTCAAATTGAAGCAATTTCACTCAAATTCGCTGATAGTGTAGATGAGACAAAGATTGCGACAACTATTGCAAATAAATTTAATGCTGCTCATCATATTGTACAAATTGAAAATTTTCTAGAAGAATTACCAAAGGCAATTAGTATTATTAAAATGCCATTTTGGGATACTCACTGGTATCATGTAGTAAAAACTGCAAAAAAATTTTCAAATAAGATCATGTCTGGAGATGGCGGTGATGAATTATTTGGAGGATATACGTTCCGTTATGAAAAATTTTTATCAAATTATGATTCTGCTACAACTTCACTTGAAAAAACAAAATTATATTTAGAATGTCATGAGAGAGATTGGGTTCTAGATCAAGAAAATCTGTTTGGGAAGAAAGCTAATTTTTCATGGAATGATATTTATTCAAAACTTACTCCTTACTTTGAGAATGATCTACCACCACTAAACCAAGTGTTCTTGGCAGATATTAATGGAAAATTACTTTACAATTGGATTCCTTTGAATTCTAGTTTTCATAAATATTTCGAGATGAAATCTGTGACGCCTTTACTATCTAAAGAATTAATTGAGTATTCTACAAGTCTTGATAATTCACTAAAGTATAACAAAAATCAACGAATAGGCAAACTACCACTAAGAAAGATCTTAGAAAAATACATTGAACCCAATCTTATCACACACAAAAAGCAAGGATTTTCAGTAGATACAACAAATCTCTGGAAATCACATGGTAAAAAATTATGTGATTACTACCTAGAAAATGCAAGAATTGTAGAAGATAAATGGATCAATAAAGATTGGATTATAGATAATTTTGGAAAACTAGAGAAAAATCATGATGTTAGAATTATCAACAAATTCTTAGGATTACTTGCGTTTGAAGTCTGGTATAGAATTTTCATCACAAAAGAAATGAAAGAAGATATGGTTCTTAGCATGTGACTGATTTTGATTATATGCCAAATTTTTTACTTGCAGATTTTTATTCCCCGAAATTATTATTTGGATATAATTGAAAGAATCTCTAATACAATATCTAATTTGTCCAATATGCAGCAAAAGGTTTTCTGTAAAATCTAGTAAAACTAAATCAAATGAAATTTCAGAAGGTAGTTTGATTTGTGAAAAGAATCACAAATTCCCAATAAAGGAGGGCATACCTAGGCTGGTTATAGATAAATCCAAAACCTTTGTAAAAACTGAAAACTCGTTTTCATCAAAATGGAAAAATTACAACAAAACATACCATGACAAGAAATGGGTTGATGGTCAGAAAAAATGGTTTTTAGAAAGATTTGGTTGGAATACAATTTCTAATCTTAATAAATTTCTAAAAACACGTACAAGGATTTTGGACGCAGGAACTGGTGTTGGTAACAGTGCAAAATTATTCTCATCAAATCAAAAA
>CAZIHG010000061.1:0-19723 GCA_964539205.1 uncultured Candidatus Nitrosopelagicus sp. | reverse complement strand
TGTGTAATTGTTGGGTTAATTGGCTCAATAAATCAAAATAGATACCATGAATATTTAATTCTTAGAAAAATTATAGCCACAAAAAATGCTTTTTGGGAATTTTTAAGTATGGAATCCAAAGGAGATCACCTATGGCTACAGGTGTAGATATCAGATTGAATCGTATTCTCCGAAAAGGAAGAATGCTTTGCATTCCAATGGATCATGGAATCTCTAATGGTCCAATTGAAGGATTAGAGGATCCACATTCAATGATTTACAAATGTGAAGCTCATGGATTAACAAGTGTGATAATTAACAAAGGAATTTTGAAGACGTTACCAAGACCAACGAAAGTGGGTGTACTAGTACATTTTTCATCTAGCACGTCATTATCAACAGCACCAAATAGAAAGATGTTAACTGGTTCTGTTAAAGAAGCAGTAAGGCTTGGTGCAGATGGTGTTTCATTACACATCAATATTGGTGGTAAAGAGGAACCTGAGATGATTGAGCAGTTAGGAAAAATTTCAGAACAATGTCACGAATGGAATATGCCATTACTTGCAATGATGTATCCTAGAGGTGAAAACGTCAAAGATCCACACGATCCAGAAATTGTTGCTCATACAGCAAGAATTGGTGCAGAGTGTGGTGCAGATATTGTAAAAACTGTTTATACAGGCGATGTTGATTCATTTGCAAAAGTTGTATCAGCCATACCTGTTCCTGTAGTAATTGCCGGTGGACCTAAAGCTACAACTGATATGGAGATTTTACAGATGACCGAAGACGCGATGAATGCTGGTGCTAAAGGTGTCACATATGGTAGAAATATTTTTGCACATAAAACACCACATAAAATGGTAGAAGCATTGGCAGATATTATATTTAAAAAACAAACCGCAACAGAAGGGGTAGAGAAAATTGGCAAAGAGTAAACAATTGATTATCCAACCTAAAGTTGGAAAAAATCAATTTACAAAATTTGTCAATCATTTAGAGGATGAGGGGGTGACATTAATTTACGCAGATCCAAAGAGTATAACAAACAAAAAATCAAAAATTCACACTGTATACACCTCACCTAATGCAAAATATGTTATTTTAGACAAGGAAAAAACACCAAAAATTAGGGGTAAAAAAATTGGACGTAAGTTCAAAGTCCTATCAAACAAAGATATTGAGAATATTTTTGAATCTGCTAAGAAAGGACTTGACTTTGTCATAATAGAAGTTAAGGATTGGAAGATAATCCCGTTAGAAAATATAATAGCTAAACTACATAAAATTCACACAGAGATTTTCACTGTTGCAAGAAATGAAAAAGAAGTAAGAAAGATGTTTTCAATATTAGATGTTGGTGTAGATGGAGTTATTTTTCAAA
This sequence comes from uncultured Candidatus Nitrosopelagicus sp., assembly GCA_964539205.1. Taxonomy (GTDB): domain Archaea; phylum Thermoproteota; class Nitrososphaeria; order Nitrososphaerales; family Nitrosopumilaceae; genus Nitrosopelagicus. Next base: position 18,357 of record CAZIHG010000061.1, on the reverse strand, counting down.
CCAGTTCAATTAATGAAGTAAAAGAAACATTGGTAAACATGGGTTCAAAAAACTTTGAACTAAAAACTGCAAAAATATTAGATATTCAAGAGGTTGGTGATGGTGAAAGGGTTTGTGTTGATACTGCATCAATGTTACATAAAGGTGAGGGAATGCTTATTGGTAGTAAAGCAAACTTCATGTTTTTAGTTCACAATGAATCAGTTGGTTCCTCATTCACATCGCCGAGACCATTTAGAGTAAATGCTGGGGCTGTTCACTGCTATACACTATCTCCTGATGGTACCACCAAATATCTTTCAGAATTAGAAACTGGTAGTGAGGTTTTGATTCTTAATTCAAAAGGTAAAGCTCGTAGAGCTGCTATAGGTCGTTGTAAAATCGAACGTAGACCAATGTTGATGATAAAAGCAAAAGTTGGAGATGAAGTAGGAGGTATTATTGCTCAAGATGCCGAAACCATACGTTTTATCAAATCAAATGGTAAACTAGTATCTGTGACACATTTGAAAAAAGGTGATTCAGTTTTAGCATTTGCAAAACCAGCTACTGGTAGACATTTCGGTATGGAAGTGGCAGACGAATACATTCTAGAAAAATAATGAAGTACAAAACTTGTGTTGCTATTGCAGAAAATAATCCAAAAAAACTTTCTGTAATGGTAAAAAAAGCATTAACAAAATCTGAATTTGTAGAAATAAGATTTGATTATTTAAGACCAAAAGATATTCCTGCTGCTCTTGAATTGGTGAAAAAACAATTGCAGAAATGTGTCTGTACATTAAGACCTAAGAATGAGGGTGGTAAGTTTCCAGGTTCAGAAAGTGAGCGAAAATCTATCATAAAGTTAATTGCAGAATATAATCCACTTCTACTAGATGTTGAGTTTAATCTGTTAGAAAAAGATAAAAAGTTTCTAAAATCTATAAAAAAATCAAAAACAAGTATTCTAGTCTCATGGCATGATTTCAAAAAAACACCAAATCTTGCAAAATTGAATGAAAAACTGCGAATGATGAAGAAATTTTCAAATTATGTAAAAATTGTGACTATGGCAAAAACTGTAGATGATGCAACAAAAACATTATCGTTGTACAACAACGTTTCAAACACAAAACTAATTGCGTTCTCAATGGGTGAAGAAGGGAAGTTTTCAAGAATTCTTTGCCTTCATATGGGAAGTCCATTCACATATGTCTCATTAGGAAAGGCTATTGCACCTGGTCAATTTAGTTTAGATGAAATAAAATCAATGAGCTGAATTGTAACAAGTATCAATGGTAGAAAATATATCAATCCCTTTTGGAAAAATCATATGCTCAAAACATTCGCAGTCATAGGTGATCCTATTGATCATTCACTATCACCTACTATTCATAATGCCGCATATAGAAATTTGAATTTGGAATGTACATACATTGCGTATAGAATACCCAAAAATGAACTCGAATCAGGAATTCATTCTTTAAAATCAATCGAAATCTCCGGGTTTAATGTCACTATTCCTCATAAAATTGAAATTATGAAACTACTAGATGAAACTGATGAAACATGCAAAATGATAGGTGCAGCAAATACAGTTGTTAATGATGATGGGCGCCTAATAGGATACAATACTGACATAGATGGATTTCTTGAGCCTATAAAGAATAGAGAAATTTCATTTGTTGATTCAAATATTTTATTGCTTGGTGCAGGTGGTGCATCACGAGCTATTATAGCTGGTATTAAAAAAGAAAATGGAAAAAAAATTACAATAATGAATAGAACTGTTTCAAAAGCGGAGGAATTAGCAGAGTTTGGAAAAAATCTTGGGCTTGAAATTAACGTATTACCAATAGAAGACGCACAAAAACTTAACGCAGATTATAATTTTATTATCAATGCATCATCTTTAGGATTAAAAAATGAACCCAACATTTTACCAACACAGTTAATGAATTCCGAAACAATAGTGTATGATATTGTGTATAAACCGGTAAATACTGAGCTGATTAAACATGCTAAAAAGGCTAATTCACAAATAATTTATGGTTATGAGATGTTGTTAGGGCAAGCAACTAGATCATTTGAAATTTGGCTAAAACAAAAAGCGCCATATGAGGTTATGAAAAAGGCGATCATGGGTGGATTTTAATGACAATTGTTGAAGCCACAGTAAATGGTGCAATATCACTGGTTAATGCAATTGCAACTGGAAATGGTGCAACACTAGGAATAGATACATTTGTGAAAACAAGATTAGAAGTAAAAGAAGGAACAGGAATCTACATAACTGCTGATAATAAAACAATTAGTTCTAAATTAATCAATAAAGTAATTGAGAATAGTGTTCCAAAAAGACAATTGCAGAATACAAAACTTGAACTTGATTTTAAATCAAATATTCCAACTGGATATGGTCTAAAAAGTTCGAGCGCAATTTCAACTGCAGTAACAATGGCTTGTTCAAAAGCATTCAAAAGAAAATTCACAGATAGAGAAATTCTGGGTATTGGTGTTAAATCATCTTTACAAACTAAAGTTAGTATTACAGGTGCATTTGATGATGCATGTGGATGTTATTACGGTGGATTTAATGTGACTAATAACTACAAAAGAAATTTGGTACTCAGATGCCCAGCACCTACTAACCTACAGGCTATAATTTTTCTTCCAAAATCACGAAAACGTGGAAACATAAAAAAATTGAAAAATTTTAAACCTGCTTTTGAAAAAGCTTGGGAATTAGCAAAAAATTCTGATTTCTGGAATGCATTAATACTTAATGGTCTAGCAACCTCATCTATTTTGAATACCAATCCTAAATTAATTTTAAGATTGATGGAAAAAGGTGCAATAGGTGCATCTATTTCAGGAAATGGTCCATCTATTGTAGCAATTACTAAAAAGGGTAATAATTCAAATATTAAGAAAGAATTCTCATCACTAGAAGGAGATATTATTATTTCCAATATTAATAACAAGAAAGCTGAAGTCCATGAAGTGTAAAATTGAAAAATCAGTGCTCAGTGGTAATATTATTTGCCCTGCAAATAAGAGTTATACACATAGAGCAATATTCCTTTCAGCATTATCCGATGGGAAGAGCATAATTAAAAAAGCACTTTATTCTAATGATACAAAAGCAACAATTAATGCTTGTAGAGCATTTGGTGTACAAGTTGATGAATCAGATGACACAATCACAATAGAAAACACAATTGGGTCTACTGTAGATGGTTCAATGATTAATGCTGAAAACTCTGGAACCACAATTAGGATAGCAAGTGCTATTGCAGCATTATCAGGTGGTAATACAGAATTAACCGGTGATGACAGTCTGAAGAAAAGACCTATGAGGCCATTCTTAGAATCTCTTGAAGAACTTGGTGTTAGTACTGAGTCAGATGAGGGAAAACCACCAATTACAATTAAAGGAAAAATAAAAGGGGATTATGTTCGAATAAAAGGTGACATTTCGAGTCAATTTATTTCTGCACTTTTAATTATTGCACCAAGATTGAAAAATGGATTAACAATAGAGATTGAAGGTCAAGTTGTTTCAAAACCTTACATTGATTTGACAATCACTACAATGAAAAAATTTGGTGTTGATGTTAAAATAGTAGAACAATACAAAAAATATTCCATTCAACATCAAATTTACAAACCTACAACATTTACAATACCATCAGATTTTTCAAATCTTGCATTACTGTTGGCTGCAAATGTTCTATTAGGTGATAATTTGAAGATAAGCATTAGTTTGGGTGAATTACCACAAGGTGATGAAAAAATTGTTGATGTGCTAGAGCAACTAGGTGTTTCAGTCATACTAGATGGTGATATCATCACAACAAAATCACCAGAATTATTAGATGGAGGTAAATTTGATCTGTCTAATACACCGGATCTCTTACCAGCAATTGCAATTCTTGTGTTAAAATGTAAGGATCAGATCGAGATTTACAATGTAAAACATGCTAGATTTAAAGAAACTGATAGAATAGCAATAATCTGTAATGAATTAGAAAAAATTGGTATTATAGTTTCTGAAAAAGATGATGGTATGATTTTGAAAAAAGGTGATTTGAAAAAAGGTGTAGAATTAAATTCACATAATGATCATAGACTTTTCATGGCATTTTCAATTGTCGCAATGCTCATAGGTGATTGCATAGTGACAGATCCTGATTCTGCCAGCGTTTCATACCCTAATTTTGTTTCAGACATACAAAATTGTGGTGGAAGATTATCAATTGTATAGAACGATTATAAGCATCTAAGATGATCTTTTATTGTTGACTGGTAACTCTATTGGGAGACGTTTAGTCCTAACTAGTTTTGGCGAAAGTCATGGAAGATGTGTTGGTTCAATTCTAGATGGGTGTCCTGCTGGTCTAGATTTAACTGAAAAAGATATTCAAAAAATGCTAGATTTAAGAAGACCAGGACAATCTCTTGTATCAACACAAAGAAAAGAGGACGATAAAGTAGAAATTATTTCTGGAACATTTAGAGGTAGTACAACCGGTGCACCAATCACGATGATAATATGGAATAAGGATCAAAAATCAAGCGATTATGAAAAATTGCGCACTGAGATGAGACCTGGACATTCTGATTATCCAGCATTTGTAAAATATAAAAAACACAATGACCATAGAGGTGGTGGAAGATTTTCAGGTAGATTAACTGCTACACACGTTATGGGTGGTGCAATTGCAAGAAAATTAATCAAAGAACAATTAAACATTCAAACTAATTCATACACATGCCAAATTGGAAAAATAAAGTTGAATGAAAAAATTGATCAAAAAATGTTAAAATCAATTTATTCAAATGTAGTAAGATGCCCATCAAAAACTACAGCTTCAAAAATGGAAAAAGGAATTCTTGCTGCTAGAAAGAAAGGCGATTCTTTAGGTGGAATAATAGAATCAATTACCAATAATGTTCCTACGGGTTTAGGCGAACCAATTTTTGGTTCAATTGAATCAGATATTAGCAGAGCAATTTTTTCGATTCCAGCAGTTAAAGGTATTGAGTTTGGTTCAGGATTTGCAGGCTCAGAAAAATTTGGTTCTGAAAATAATGATCCATACACAATAAAAAATGGTAAGATTGTCACAAAAACAAACAATTCTGGTGGAATTTTGGGAGGAATTTCAAATGGAATGCCAATAACTTTTCGTATTGCGTTCAAACCTGCATCATCAATTGCAAAATATCAAGATACTGTAAATGTCAAAACTAAGAGAAAGGTCAAATTACAAGTTAGTGGGAGACATGATCCATGTGTTGTTCCAAGAGCGCCACCTGTAGTTGATTCATTAGTTTCATTAACATTGGCTGACCATGCGTTGCTAAGCGGACTCATAAAACCAGTTTTGTAGAACCATGTCAGATATAGAAAAACTCCGTGGAGAAATGGAGAAAATTACTGCAGACATGTTAAGACTATTAAAATCTAGAACTGAAATTGCAAAAAAAATTGGTAGTTTAAAAAATGAACAAGGTCTTACAATTACAGATGAGTCTAGGGAAGATGATCTAAGAAATAAAATGCTGCGAATATGTGATGAGATAGGATTTGATCAATCACTTGCTGCTCGTTTTCTAAATTTTTTACTCAACGAGTCTGTAAAAATTCAATCATCAGAATCACAAACACATCTTTCAATTTTTCTAAAAGCAAAAGAATTGGAACGTGAAGGTAAGAAAATAATTCATTTAGAAGTAGGCGAACCTGACTTTAAACCTCCAGAAACAGTCCGTAGTTCACTTTTAGAAATTTATGATGCAGGTTTTGGTAAATATGGTCCAGTAAAAGGTATTCCAGAATTTCGTGATTCTATAGCAAAATTTGTAAATAATAGATTTGATTGTAAAATAAATTCTGATAATGTGATGGTCACACCTGGTGCAAGATTTGGTGTATTTCTTGCATTTTCTACATTACTAAATTTTGGTGATGAAGTAATTATAATTGAACCAGCATGGCCAGCATATAGACAATGTGCAATTAATTCTGGGGTTAAAGTTCGTTCAATCAAAACAACATTAGAGGATAATTGGGAACCTACACTAGAACAAATCAATTCATCTATTAATAATAATACAAAAATGATTATCTTAAATTATCCAAATAATCCAACTGGTAAAATTATATCTAAAAAATTATTGAATTCAATATATGAAATTGCAAAGCAGAATGATTTGTATATTTTAAGTGATGAGATCTATAGTAATTATTCTAATGAAGAATGGAAAAGTATTCTTTCATATAATTATGAAAAATCAATCGTCACACAATCATTTTCTAAATCACATTCAATGACTGGATATCGTATTGGATATGCAATAAGCTCGAGCACAATTATTGAAAAAATGGCAAAACTTCAGGCTCTTTCTTTAACAAATGTATCCGAACCAATACAATTTGTAGCCATGAGTTCAATTAATGATGATGTGAGTGATAATGTCAAAATTACGAGTGATAGATTAACTCTATTAACTGACTTGGCCCAAAAAATGAATTTAGAATTTGAGATACCAGATGGTGGCATGTATATTTTTGCACGCACAAAAAATAAAATCAACTCATCCGAACTTGCTGAAACATTACTAGAGCATGGATTAGCTATAGCACCAGGAACTGCATTTGGTGATTATAAGCATTTTTTTAGAATTTCAGCATGTGTGGAAAAAGAAAAAATTATCCAAGGCATGGACATATTAAAAGCAAAGATAAATGATAATTGATGCCAAAAACTATTGCAATCATTGGTGCTGGGGGACAAATGGGAAAATGGCTTGCAGACTACTTTGTGAAAAGAGGGTTCAATGTTTCTGGCTTTGATACGGAAAATCCAATTCCAAAAAACATTAAAAAATCTGAATCACTAATTAGTGCAATTTTGAATATTGAATATGTTTTACTGTCAACACCTCCAAAAAAAACTCCAGAAATTATTCGACTCATTGCAAAAGAAATGAAGCGTGAATCATACTTGATAGATATTTCATCACAAAAATCAAAAACCGCTATTGCATTGGGAAAGATACCTGCAAAAGTTTGTCCAATATGCATTCATCCTATGTTTGGACCAGGTGCAAAAGGTGTAAAAGATCAAAATATTATATCAATTCCAATTAAAGATGGTAAAAAAGAATTAACTGTTGCCAGAAATCTATTTCCTGATGCTAATTTTGTCACAATAGATTCAGCTGAGCATGATAAAAAAATTGCAATAATTTTAGGACTACCACATCTGATCAATATTGCATTTGCAAATATTTTAGCAAAGGATGAAAAAATATTATTAACAGAGAAGATGGCTGGAACAACGTTCAAAGCTCAGAAGATTATTGCTGAAAGTATACTTACAGAATCCCCAGATCTGATTGAATCAATAATTTCTAATCCTGAAATTAGAAGAGTTGCAGAAGAGTTTTGGAAGGATGTTGGTCGTCTATTAAGCTCAGCACAAGAAGGAAACGGGCATGAGATTGTTAAATACATAAATTCCAATAAAGAAAAACTTTCTGAAAATGTTGATTTAGATAAATCATATAAGAAATTAACCAAGATGGTTAATACAATGAAAAATTAATGAGAAGAACCAAGATAGTAACATCATTTCTTAGTTATAATGATAAGTTCTTAATTCTCAAACGTAGTAATCAAGTTCGTTCCATGAATGGATTATGGTCAGGAGTTAGTGGAGTTATTGAAAAAAATGAAGAACCGATTAAACGAGCAAGAATAGAGATTTTTGAGGAATTAGGAATTAGTGAGAAGCATGTCACGCTGATCAAATCTAATAATGAATTAATTGTAGAATCCCCACAGTACAAAAATCATCAATGGTTGATTTTTCCATTCTTGTTTAAAACAGACAAAAATGAAATTAAACTTAATTGGGAAAATTCTGAGTTTAAATGGATTGATGTGAATCAATTAAAAGAATTCAATACTGTTCCTAATTTAGAAAAAATACTATTCAGTTTGTTGTAATTCAGTATTTTTTTCATATTTTCTCTGTTGTGGTAACATTAGATATACACATGCACCGCCACACATGGTACAGGGAACATTATTTCCTGGGTGTTGACCTGTACGTCCATGAATTTTTGCAGCTTTTTCAGGATCAATAGATAGTGCTAACTGTTTTTCCCAATCTAGGGTTCGTCTAGCTTCTGTCATCTTCATGTCCCACTTTATTGCTTTTTCTCTAAGTTTTACTAAATCTCCAGCATGCGCAGCAATCCTGTATGCAATTAATCCATCCTTAACTTCATCAGCATTTGGTAGTGCCAAGTGCTCTGATGGTGTAAGATAACATAATAAATCAACACCTTCACTAGCAGAAATTGCTGCACCAATTGCACTAGCAATATGATCATGACCTGATGCAACATCAGTCACCAATGGACCAAGAACATAATATGGAACATCACCAATAAGTGATTTAGCGAGTCTAACATTAGCTGCAACTTCATTTAGCGGAACATGACCAGGTCCCTCAATCATAACTTGAACATCTTTTTCATTTGCTTGCTTTGCTAGTCTTGAAATATTGATCATTTCCTGAACTTGGAGCTCATCATGTGAATCTAAAATTGAGCCTGGTCTTAGTGCGTCACCTAAACTAAATGTCACATCATACTTTTGTGCTAATTCAATCATATAGTCTTATTGAGTAATGTATTGATTTTCTTTATCATATTTTAGCATCCATGCAGCAGTAATCGTTCCACCTTTACTAACAACACCTGCATATCTCTCAACTTTCAAAATACGCTTTGCAATTTCTTTTGTTATTCCCGAATGAATTGTGGTATAATCTACCCCATCTTTGATATTATTTTCAAATGCATTAAGATAATCATCTTCTGTTATATCTAATGGATTTTTGTGTTTTTCAACACCAAAATTATATGCTTCGTAAATAGGTACTGTGCCAAATGTTATAGGTGCAGCATTCAGTAATGTTCGTCTTATACTACCAACGTCTCCACCATCACTTAAATCCATAATAGTATCAGCATGATATTTTACTGCGACTTTAGCTTTTTCAATCTCTTCTTCAACATTAACATTTAATGTTGAAGTTCCAATATTCACATTGACTTTTGTCTTCATGCCTTTACCAATTCCAACATTATGAATTTTTTGTGGTCTAACGTTATTGCTTGGTATAATAATAGATCCACTAGCAATTTTTGGTACGAGCCAATCTAATGTAACATCTTCATCTTTTGCAACTTGCTTCATTTCATCAGTTGCAACACCACGCCGTGCTGAAGTCATTTGGGTTGCCATAATGGTAAGAATCCTTCTGGTAAATTTAAACAGTCGTTTAGCATCCGATCATTATGAATATTCTAACTATTGGTGGTTCAGATCCATCATCTGGTGCTGGTATACAAAGTGATATCAAGACTTTTTTGAATTTTAATGTATATGGATTTACTGCTATCACTGCTATCACAAGTCAGAATACAAAACAAGTTTTGAATATTGAGCCCGTTTCTAAAAAAAGTTTAAAATCACAACTAGATTCGGTTTTATCGGATTTTCATATAGATACGGTAAAAATTGGCATGGTTTACAATTCAGATTTAATTAGAGTGATTCATTCAAAATTTAGGCATAGTCAGATTCCGATTATAGTAGATCCCATCATAAAATCAACTACTGGTAGTTTACTTTTGAAAAAAAATGCTCTTACTGATTATAAAAAAATGATAGTACCATTAGCGGATATAATCACACCAAATAAGTATGAAGCAAAAATTTTATCTGGAATATCCAATGTAAGAAATTCTGCAAAAAAAATTCAGATTCTTGGTGCAAAGTCTGTTGTTATCACTGGTGCCACAATATCAAAAAATAAAATTTCTGATTATATATTAGAAAGAGACAAAGAATACGAGATTTCAGGAAAAATTATTCCAATTAATAATCATGGTAGTGGTTGTAATTATTCTGCATCTTTAGCTGTGTCACTTGCCAAACAATACACAATAAAACAATCTGTAAAAATTGCAAAAAAGTATGTCTACAATTCTATTAGAGATTCGAGAAAAATTGGAAAAGGTGTTAGAATAACACATACTCCAACCTCACATGAAAAAATGGAGTTAGCCAAGTCAATAAACGATTTCAAACAGATTAGAAATATCTATAAGATGATCCCTGAATGCCAATCAAATTTTGTTTTTTCTAAAAGAAAACCAAGAAAAATACAAGATGTTTTAGGAGTATCGGGTAGATTGGTAAAATCTGGTAAAGAAGTTATTACTGCAGGAGAAATTATACATGGGGGTTCGCATCATGTTGGAACTGCAGTGATTGAAGTTAATAAAAAATTTCCAAACATTTGCTCTGCTCTTAATATAAAATTTGATCCCAAAATTATCTCCAAAGCAAGGAATTGTGGATTTATGGTATTAAATTATGATAGAAAGAAGGAGCCTAAAAAATTAAAACAGATAGAAGGTTCATCCATAAAATGGGGAATAAATTATGCCCTCAAAACAAAATCACCTGATGTCATATATCACAGAGGAGATATAGGGAAGGAGCCAATGATTCTAGTTTTTGGTGACACACCAAATGATGTAATCAAAAAGATTTGTAAGATGATTTAGGTCACTAAAAATTGTGTAATTTAACATAAATACAACTCAAAACTGAATACAAATTCATGAAGGCAGTGATTTTAGCAGGTGGTCTTGGAACTAGATTACAGCCATATACAAATTCACTTCCTAAACCTATGCTACCATTAGGTGAAAAACCAATTTTAGAGCATTTGATAGAATGGGTAAGGAAAAATGGTGTTAAAGAAATTGTTCTTTGTGTAAGTTATTTACGAAAAAAAATCGAGGATTATTTTGGTGATGGTAAAAAATTTGGCGTGAAAATTGAATATGCTATTTCAAACAAACCACTAGCAACTGCTGGTCAGCTAAAAACTGCTGAAAAATTCATTGATGGCACATTTGTTTGTCTTTATGGAGATTCAATCTATAACTTTAGTTTAAGAAGTATGATTGCACAACATAAAAAAAGTAAATCTATTGTCACAATGAGCCTCTATGATTATAAATTTAATTTGAAATATGGTGTTATTGACACAACAAAAGTTGGAAGAGTGAATTCATGGAATGAAAAACCAAAGTTTAGTGCAAAAATTAACATGGGTTGCTACGTAATGGAATCAGAATTACTTCAATTAATTCCAAAAAATAAACCATATGGAATGGATGATACCATAAGAAAAGTACTTGCAAAGAAAAAAAAAGTCACTAGTGTAATTTCTAAAAAAGGATTTATCGATATTGGTGATAAAGAAACTTATGAGAAAGCAAATGACGAATACAAAAATAGGTAAAATCTGAATGTCTGAATTTATAATTAGAAAAATAATTGAATCAGATCTAGAAAATGGCTTTTTAGAATCCCTTGATAATCTTAGACTGGCTACCAATTTAGAACATAATTCTGCAAAAAGTATTCTGAAAGAAATTTTAGAAAATGAGAACCATATAATTCATGTTGCAGAACTTGATGGGAAAATTGTTGGTTCAACAACACTGATTATTGAACAAAAATTCATTCATGAAGGTGGACTTGTGGGTCATATAGAGGACGTTGTTGTAAAAAAAGGATTTGAGGCACAAGGAATTGGGGCTAAATTAGTTCTCTCACTGCTAGATGTGGCAAAGAAGCGCAAATGCTACAAAACTATTCTCAATTGTGAAGATAAACTAATACCATTTTATGAAAAAATTGGATTTAAGCAAAAATCAAATGAAATGAGATTTGATCACTAAAATTCTTATTTATCTTTCTTATATTCAAATAATTTTTCAACAGCGCCTAATAACTCAGTATTTCCTTGCTCTGTATGTTTTCTTAAATTATTCATTGGTGTGGTCACTATACTTTCAACAATAGCTTTTGATAGATCATCAATTATCTTCTTTTTCTCATCATCAAGCTCACCTAACATGTTTAATGCTTTATGAAGTTCCTTGATTCTTAGTAAATCAATATTCTTGAAGACATCTTTTACAACTGGCTCTGCTTCTAATCTTTTCATCGATGCTTCTAATACTGGTAATTCTTCTTTAATTATTTCTTCTGCAGAATTTTTTTGGCCAATTCTAGTACGCATATTCTTTTCCACTATTTCAGCAATTTGATCAATGTTCATTAGTTTAATCCCACTTAATTCAGCAACTTTCTCATCAACTGTACGTGGATTTGAGAGATCAAGAATCATCATTCCATGATTTTTTTGATTTAAAGCCTCTCTAATTCTTTCATGTGTGACTAGGAAATATGGTGCTGTTGTTGCTACAAATACAATATCATATTTTCCAAAATCTTCTAATATTTCATTGAAATCAACTGGATTTCCACCTACGGTTTTTGAAAAAGAAGTTGAGCGTTCCAAAGTTCTACTAGATATTGAAAACTGATATCCACGTCTGTTTAGAGATTTTGCAACTAATGCTGCAGCCTCACCAGTACCAATAAGAAGAATTTGCTTTAACTTCATTTCATCAACATTTTCTTCTGCAAGTTTGACAGCCATAGAACCAATCGAAATACTTCCTTTACTTATACCGGTAGAATTTCTAACGCGTGTTCCTACACGTATGGCTTTATCAAAAAGTGTGTTTAGATGCTCTCCAGATGTTTTAGCATTCCTAGCAAAAGTAATCGAGTTTTTTATTTGGCCTAAAATTTGTTCTTCACCGATAACCATAGAATCTAATCCGGATGTTAATTTTAAAAGATGATCATAAACATCTGTGTTGACACTCATTTCACAATTATCTATAAATGCATTTTCTTCTAAACCAGCAATTGATGCCCAAGTTTTTTTTATTTGAATAAAATCATCTTCATTACCTGTAGCAAAAATTTCAATTCTATTACACGTCTGCAAAATTACACATTCGTGTAGTTCTGCATGTTGCTTAAATAATGAATATGCTTCATCAAGGTTGGAAAAAGAAAATCTTTCTAAAACATGAATTGGTGACTTACGAAATGTCACTCTTGCATTAATGATGTTTCCTTTCATATCCATTCTCTCAGTATTTTTTTTACTTTTGTCTGTGCAATTTTGTATTTTCCTTCTTTTAATAACCCTTTTACATGCTTATCATTCATAACCGCGTACAAGAATTTTTTGCGATCTAATTGTGTAGTGAGTACTTGTTTTGCCTCAAATCTTGCGAATTTTTGTAGTTTGATTTGATGTATATCCTCACTTGAAATATTTTTCTTCAAAAAAGATTCTGTTTTTATCTTGATCTTTCTCGCCATTGCAGGGCTACTACCACCTGTTGAAATTGCAACTTGTAGAGTATCTGCTATATTGATCACCGAGGGATGAGCAAAGTCACTAATCTCTGGATCATCAGAAGCATAAACATATGATTTCATCTTCCTAGCACTTTCAACAATTTTTCTGTTCAGATCTCTGTCATTAGTAGTAGCCATGACTAGATACGGTTTGTATTTTGAAAGAAATATTGTATCTTTTAGTTTGACTTTTTTAAATTTGATTTTCCTCTGTTTGACAAATTTATCAATTTGTGAATTTGAATTGCTGCTTATCACAAGAATTTTACAATCCTGTGTCAATAACGAGTTTACTTTTTTCATGCCCTCGTTTCCGGAACCAACTACAATAACTAGATTCCCCTTTAGGTGAAGATCAACAATCAACACTCTGGCGCACCATGAATGATATTTATAGATTCAAGAAGGCTAGTTACATTTTTTAATTGAGACTAAAGATCTGGTGTATTGGCTGATATAGATAAACTTGATACTGAGATATTAAACGAAATACAATGGAAATTTCCACTTGTTGTTGAACCATTTAATGAGATAGCAAAGAAATTTGAAATTTCATCGGATGAAGTGAAGAATAGACTAATTCAGTTAAAGAGAAAAGGTGTGTTGAGACAGCTTAGCGCGATCTTTGATACAAGGAAATTGGGATATACCAGTTCACTAGTTGCTATGGAGATCGAACCTAACAAGCTTGAACACATTGCATACCAAATCAATAGACATCCTGGAGTAAGTCATAATTATGAAAGAGATCATCAATTTAATCTCTGGTTTACTTTGGCTGTTCCTCCTGGCTCTGACTTGGAAAAAGAGCTTGAAAAGTTTTCAAAGTTAAATGGAATTAAGAAAACAAGGATGCTTCCTACACTTCAGCTATTCAAAATTGGAGTAAAACTTGATATGGTTGATGATGAAAAACATGAGGTCAAGCCATCAGAGGAAAAGAAAAAAGTAACCAATGTAAAATTTATTCCAAAAGAGGAAGACAAGAAATTCATAAGAGAACTACAAAAAGATTTGGAGATAGTTGATAGACCTTTCCAAAAGGCAGCGGAGAGTTTGGGAATGACTGAGTATGAAGTTTTTGAAAAACTTGATTATTATGAAGATATTGGGGTTATGAGAAGATATGCTGCCATTTTACGTCATAGAGAGGCTGGTTTTACTGCTAATGGTATGATTGTCTGGAAAGTCCCAACAGAGAGAATAAGTGAAGTTGGAAACAAGCTTGGTGCTTTTCCACAGGTGAGTCATTGCTATGAAAGACCAGTATATCCAGACTGGCCATTTAATGTCTTTTCAATGATTCATTGCAAATCTTTTGATGAAGCTGGAGAAGTTGCTGGACAGATTCAGAAACAAATCAACGTTGATGAATACAAAATTCTCTTTAGTTCCAGAGAATTCAAAAAGACTAGAGTAGAGTATTTTGTTGAACATGATTTTGAGATTGAAGAGACTATACCTGCTTAGGAATTATATTCTATCATAGTGATTATAGAGTATGTCTAATTTTCCTATTAAACGACTCAGACGACTAAGAAAAACAGAAAAAATTAGAGATCTTGTTCAAGAAATATCATTATCACCAAAGGACTTGATCTGTCCAATATTTGTTGAAGAGGGAATACAAACCAAAAAGCAAATTGAATCAATGCCTGCAATTGAGCGCTTTCCATTATCAGATATTGTGAATGAAGTGGATGCAATTGCTGAACTAGGTATTCCTGCAATTATGTTATTTGGAATCCCTCAGAATAAGGATAATGAAGGTACTTCCGCATTTGTAGATCATGGTATAGTTCAAAAAGCTATTTCAGAGATTCGAAAGAATTTTGGTGATAAAATGGTAATAATGGCAGATGTCTGTCTTTGTCAATATACAACATCAGGCCATTGTGGTTTGGTTCAAGGTGAAACAATAGACAATGATTCTAGCATCTCAACGTTGTCAAAGATTGCAATCAGTCAAGCAAAAGCAGGTGTAGATGTTGTATCACCATCAGCAATGATGGATGGGCAGGTGGCTGCAATTAGAAATAGTCTTGATAATGCAGGATTTCCTGATGTATCTATAATGTCACATTCTGCAAAACATCGATCTAATTTTTACTCACCATTTAGGGATGCGGCAGAGTGTGCACCACAATTTAGTGATAGACGAACATACCAAGTTCCATTTACAAACCCAAGAGAGGCCATGCGAGAAGTTGAGAGTGACATCAATGAAGGTGTCGACATAGTGATGATCAAACCTGCTTTGACATATCTTGATTTAATTGCAGAAACAAAAAGAAGATTCAATATACCAGTGTCTGCATATAGTGTTTCTGGTGAATACGCATTGGTCAAAGGTGCGGCAATGCAAGGATGGATTAAAGAAGATGATATGGTAAAAGAAATACTCTATTCTATAAAACGTGCTGGTGCAGATATGATAGTAACATATTTTGCCAAATCAATTGCGTCAAATCTTTGAATACATAATGAGGGAAGATCAAAAATTTGAGATTGAACGTGCTTTAGATCTTTTGCCACATATAATAGGTGGTAGTTGGGCTATGATCTGGTTTAGGCTCAAAGGAATTAAAAATCCTACAGAAAAAGAATTCAGAGATAAAGTTATTGAATTTTTATTGACGCTAAATCCACTATTTGAATCATTTAATGATGAGAAATCATTACATGAAATTAATTCCTACATACAGATACGAATAAAAAATGAAATTGAACGAATAAAACTTGGTCAGAATAAAGAAATTGAGAAAAGATATCAAAGATACATTGATTATGGTTGACTAATCTCTTTTTTCAAAATAGATAAATAATTTTTTAAAATTTTTGTTCTTTTTTTTGCTTCAATCTTACCTGCTTTTGTATTCATCATATGTTCTAAAACAAGCAATTTCTTGAAGAAATGATCTAATGCCCATTTTTTATCATTAAGTTGTCTATTATTTGAGAATGGATCATTTAGTTCATAGAATTGCCTATTTTTTGCACCACTAACAGAAAAAACGCGTGCTATTCCAATAGCACCTAAGGCATCAAGTCTATCTGCATCTTGTAAAATTTTTCCTTCAATAGTTCTTGGTATTCTTTTATTGCTGAAACTGTGATTACTAATTGCATCTAATATTATTAATTCATCATTTTCTGAAAAATTTAATTTTTTAAGAATTATTGATGATTTTTTAGCACTAATCTCAGCAGATGTTTTTTTACGTTTATCAGATTTTTTCTTTTTTACTATATCATGTAATAAAACTGAGGCTAATACTAGTTTCTTATTTGCTTTTTCAGTTTTACAAATGTTTTCTGCATTTTTGTAAACTCTCATTATATGACTAAAATCATGCGCAGGATCATTATTTTCATAAAATTTTTTCACATATTTTTTAAGATATTCTAAATCATTCAAAATTTCCACAGCCTAGGTTTGTGAAGTTTGAATTTTCGTTTTGTAAGTAGGAGTTTCCAGTTAATGCATGTAAAAAATACAACTGTGCCTACTCCTAATACATCTGCTATAATGATACCTATGTATCGTTCTTCAAACAATTCAATAAATGGTGTTAGAACTACTGTGCTTATTGTTATCATAATATAATATGATATAACTCGACCTGCCCAGAATCCTACATATAGACCAAAACTCTTGGCACGAAGTAAACCATACGTCACAAATAGCATGTTACTTGGTAATGGTGTTGCAGCAAAAACAAATGAAGTGATAATATAACCAAATCTTTTAACTTTTAAAAAATTTCCAATCGCATCTAGATTAGATTTTTGTTGTTTTCCAACGATTTTTCGAAATGCTCCACTAATGGATTTCAAAATAAACCTCCCTATTGTAGCTCCTGTTGCACCAATCAACGATAAGATTAATGGATCAAGTAGAGGATCTATTGCATAAAATGATGATAGTATGATCCAAGTTGGTGGCATTAATAATGGTGCTGCGTTTACTGCAATCAATAGAAAAAATATTCCTAAATACGAATATTCACTTATTATTTCAAATATATCGGCCATACAGAAATACATTCTCTTAGCATCTAAAACCTTACTTACAGTCTATGAAAAAATGAATCAAAGATGCAAAATCCTTAAATCAAAAAGATGATTCAGTATTCTGTGCCTAATTCATCATGGAAATGTTTTAGATGTAATTTAGTCTTCAAAGATTATGAGCACGCTAAACTCCATAAAGAATTAACATCACATCAAATTTCTTCGATCAAAACTCTCACTGTATAACTCGTAATTCTCTAATAAGAAAATGGAGGGGGTGGGATTTGAACCCACGAACTCCTAAGAGAAAGGATATCTTATACTAGATCTTGAGTCCTTCTCGGTTGACCGGGCTTCGATACCCCTCCTATGAAATGTATTTTAAAAATTTAGCATATAACTTATCCTAGATAATTTTTTTACTCTTAAAGAAATTCCTGTTTGGATCTTGAAAAATTAGTGGATAAATTTGAAAAACAAAGTTTATAATCATTTTAAGAGTTATTCCTATATGGCAACAATAAGTGAAGCTCTGAATATGAGATCTGGAATAAATGTTCAAGGAAAAGTTGAACGAAAAGAGGATGTACGAACTGTAAACACAAAAGCAGGAGGTACAGTTGATGTTGCAAACGCATATCTTGTTGATGACTCGGGCGAAATCAAACTTACATTATGGGCTGATGATGCTAATAACATCAAAGATGGTGACGAAATCAAAATTGAAAATGGTTACACCAATGAATTCAAGGGCGATGTTCAACTAACAAAAGGAAAATACGGAAAACTTGAAGTTATTTCTGGTTAAAAAAATAAATTAATTATCTTCTATTTTTTTTCTTTGGTTTAGCTTTTGCTCTCTTTGGTTTAGCTTTTGCTCTCTTTGGTTTAGCTTTTGATATCTTTGTTTTAGCTTTAGATATCTATGTTTTATCTTTAGATATATAAGTATTATAAAAAGATATCAA
>CAZIHG010000060.1:0-9556 GCA_964539205.1 uncultured Candidatus Nitrosopelagicus sp. | reverse complement strand
ATCATCACCATAGATTTTTTCCTTTTTAGTAGATACAATATCCATGAATTTTTCAGAATTATATTTTGTAACATTGGTAAGTTCTTTTTTGATTTTTTCAACATCAATTTCTTCATCAGATACAACAAGAGCAGCCATCATCACACCACTGCTTGTAAGCTTCTTGGTAATTGCTCTAGTGTCTACTCCAGATATGCCTGGAACCTTTTCATTATTCATCCATTCATCTAGAGTCATTTTCAGATTCCAATGACTTGCAGTTTGAGACAACTCATGAACTACTAGTCCTCGAATTTGCATCATATCAGATTCAAAGAATTTAGAGATTCCATCCTTGTCGACTTCGGTTAAATCTGGAATTCCATAATTTCCAACCAGTGGATATGTTAGTGTAAGAATTTGGCCATTGTAAGAGGGATCAGTTAATGCTTCTGTATAACCAACCATGCCTGTATTAAAGACAATTTCACCAAAAACTGTGGTAGAAAAACCAAATCCCATTCCATCAAGAATGGTGCCATCAGAAAGGATCAGCTTCCCATTTTTACCAGCGTATTCTGATTTTTTTACGGAAATTTTGACCCACGTTGTGTCATCTAAATTCTGAATTTAAATTTATTGAATTGATCGCAAAATAATTCTATAATGCACCGAACTGTTCGCTCCATTTATGATAAGCACGAACCATTTCTACAGAGACACTTGGTTTTCTCTTTTGCTTTATACTTCGAAAGTCTGTCATAGTAATCTCTCTTGGCTGAGAAGGTGCTTGACCTTCAACTGGTTCTGAAAAACTTGGTGATTTGAATAGTTCATTTACTACCTGTAATTGTGCCCCTTGACATACATCCTTGATATCACTTGCACTATAACCATCAAAATGTTTTGCAAGAGTTAATGAATGAACCCTTGAACTTTTTCTCAGTGGTGAGGTATAAAGTTCAAATAAATTTTCCCGTGCTTCAGTAGATGGTAATGATACGTAAATTCTTTTTTCGAATCTTCTAAGAAATGGACTGTCAAGACTCCATGGTTTATTTGTAGCACCAATTACATACATCATTAACTCTTTTCCCTTACCATTTACACCATCCATCTCAGACAAGAATTGGTTTTTAGCTCTAATTTCACCACCAACCTCACTATTTCTGTCACCTAATAATGAATCAACTTCATCGATGAAAAGAATTACTGGTTTACCCTCACGTTCACAATATCCACGTGCCATTGTAAAAAGTTTTGAAACATTTTTTTCTGCTTCTCCAAGCCACTTACTCATCATAGATGCAGCATCTACATTGATAAAATATCCATCTAATTCATTTGCAGTTGCAGCTGCAAGCATTGTTTTTCCAGTACCAGGTGGTCCATATAGTAACATTCCTCTTGGCCAACCCAATGGGAATAAATCTGGTCTCTTACTTGGATAAACGATAGATTCTCGCAATGCATTTTTAGCATCGTCCAAACCAATCACTTCAGACCATTTTACATCTGGTTTTTCTTTTAAGATTAAATCTTCTAGATTTCCATCAGTTTTATTATTTGGTTGTACCCTAGCAAGCGCCTTTTTTTGTTCTTCTGGACTTGCGTTTGGATCTACAACTGGTTCAACACTTCCAGCACGTGTATTTCTTAGATCCTTTATTCTTCCTTGATATTTTTGCATTCTTTCAGCATAAATGCTATTTAATTTACTATCTGGGTATAGTCTCATTAGTTTCATTAACGTGTCTGATGCATTTTGATATCCAGATATTGCCATACCAATGGCACCCTGTGAATCTGCTTTTATTGCGTCTGCCGCATATTTGCTAGCGCTATTCTCTAGTTCTTGTGGTGCCATGCTCATATTACTTCACTATGAACATGACTGAAGATTTTAGTAGGTATTCACGTGAGTAAATTGCTATCGTAAACTAGGTGAAATTTATTCAACAGGTTTTACCACTTTATGCCTAAATTTACTATTAGAATCAAAACTATATCCCAAATTCCTTAGATTTGATAAAATTGATTAAATTTCATAAAAAATAAAAACAGACTAGAGAAAAAATAATATTATGATAATGGATAAATTAAAAGAAAATAACATTATTTTACCATCTCCTCCAAGTCCTGCTGGTTCATATATCCCGGTAGTTTTAACTGGAAATCTTGCATTTGTGTCAGGTCAAATTCCAATTAAAGATGGCAAAGTAGCGTTTTCTGGAAAAGTGCCTGTTGAGCAGTCAGTTGAAAATGCACAAGAGGCTGCAAAATTATGTATAATCAACGGTCTTGCTCAACTCAATACACATTTTGGTACTTTGGAGAATATTAAAAAAATTATACGGATCTCAGGATTTGTAAATTCTACCTCTGACTTCTCAGAGCAGCCAAAAATAATTAACCATGCATCAGATTTACTATTCGAAATATTTGGTGATTCAGGCAAACACTCAAGAGTTGCTGTTGGTGTTTCAAGCTTACCGCTTAACTCTACTGTAGAAATTGATATGATTGTTGAAGTATCAAACTAATGTTATGAAATAGATTTCTATGGTAGATATTTTAAACCTGAAATATAAAACTAAACTATGAAATCATTACCTATTATAATATCAGGAATAATTATTATGATCATTGGAATAATATTTCAATTTCAAGGTCAGGGAATAGTTGGTCCTGAGTCATCGTTCATGTATGAGAATCCAAGTTGGATCAATAATGGTATATACATTGGAATGGCTGGTGTGGTAATTATTCTAATAGGATATTTTGTGGAAAAGAAAAAACTAATGTAGACCGTTTTTTTCGAAATATTTTTGGTGATATTCCTCTGCGCGATAGAATGGAACTGCCGACTTGATCTCGGTCACAATTTCATTGCCAAATCTTTCTTTTGCAATAGGATTAAGCTTATCCTTAACTTCTTTGGCTAATTCTTCTTGTTCTGCATCATGACAAAATATGGCTGAACGATATTGTATTCCAACATCTGGGCCTTGTCTGTTAGATGTGGTTGGATTATGATTCTCAAAGAAAATTTTGAGTAGATCTTTGTAAGATATTTCATCTGGTTCATATTCAATCTCAATTGCTTCAGCATGGCCAGTTCTATCTGTGCAGACTTGTTCATATGTTGGGTTTTCTAGATTCCCACCTGTATAACCAACCTGTGTTGATTTAACACCAGATGTGTTACTGAATATTTCTTCAACGTGCCAAAAACATCCAGCTGCAAACGTTGCTTTTTTCACAATCTCAGTAAACCATCTGTTTTTAAAAACCACACGATAAGGGTTCGTCAGGTTTTAAAATTTCACGCATGATAATTGTCGCATATGAGCCACGAGATAATTGAAATTCAACCACATTACTTGATGCCTGGAAACTATCACATTGTATTGATGAGTTCCTAAATCCACCCTCAACTGACACCTCTTGAAAATCCTTCAGTAGAAACTCAGACGGTGAAATTTCTTCTTGATCAAAAATCTTTTGTATGTAATAATCAAATCTTGTTTTCTTGAAATATGAATGACCTACTAATGGAACTGTTAATCTCTGCCCAGATTCATTTTGAAATTTACCTAATTTACCAAGTCTATCATAGCAAACATCATTATCTTGTGGTAGAAACAAATCTTCACCATATTCAAAAGCCATACTTAACGTCTTGTTAAAAATGTAAGATTGGTATGCTTGAATGTAAAAGCGACGCATTTGTAATGGAATTTCCCGTATAGCCGTCTTTTGATCATTTGATTTTGCAAGACTTGTTAGAATTGCTATCTCTATATCCATGGATTTAGGTAGTTGATCAATGACTTCTAAATCTGATTTACGTTCGGATATCAATTTTCTATAGTAATTATTTTCTACAGAGTCATATTTTGATGAATAACTTAATAGAAAATCTATTGCCTGCTGGTAATTTTCTTGTATTATTGCCTTACCTATGAGATGTGTCACTGGACGTTTTGAGCCGAATCTCTGATAGCCAAAAAAATTCAGGATTTTGTCATACTCATTAAATTGTGATATGGCATTTGTTGAATTAGTAATTGTTATTTTGAATTTATTTCCAAGCATATCCTGCTTTGAAATTGGTTTTTTAGTAAAGCCTATTCTTCTTAGTGAATACTTTTTGCCTTCAATTTTTTCTAGTGATCTTGATACAGTTTTTGCCTGAACGTATTGCTCAGTCACTGCACTTGAATCCTTCAGCCCAAATGCAACCAATACTAATCCAAATCTTTTTTCAACATCACGTAATGCATGATTGGTATCAATTCCATTTTTTTTAAGAATATATACTGCAAGCCCATTATCTTCGGAAATTGAATTTGATGCTTTTTCAGATATCACTTCACTAACTTGAAAATCTTCATTACTTTCTTTGATTGTGCCTTTAGCTCCTGGAAACTTGGTTGAATATACAGATAGTCCTAACTCTAAATCAATTTCTGATGTCACGATTCTATAATAACATCCACGTATTGTGAAATAGTTACCTCATTGTTGCCTATACCGAGTAATACCTTGTAATTACCTGCTAATGATGTTTCACTTGCATGAATTGTTATTGTTATGTCTTCAGTATTTCCTTGAAGTGAATTCCTTGATGATGAAATCAATAGATCAGAAAAATTTGTCGTACTGGATGCAGTATGTGATGTTTTTACCTCACTATTTATGGAATTTGAAACATCGGCATATGTAACTGTGAGCGTAATTTTGTCCGATTCGCCTTTTTTGAGTATTAATGTCTCCTTGTCTGTATTTGTTTCGAATGGTAATGCTTTGGTTGTGTCTATAACTCCAATGTTATTTTCAGCCCATTCTGTGAACCAGATGGCATTATCTGTTATATCAAAACCAAAAATCTGTGCAACTCCACAATTAGAATTTGAATCTAAATCACAATCTGCCCAATTAGGATTTTTTGATGGAATCATATATTCAACAAGTGATTCCTTCTGAACATCAAGTACCGCAATTTGGTTTGAGGTCTGCTCATTAAATACAAGATTACCAACATTATCACTGCTCATCCAATACGGTCTAGATATTGGTGATTTTATTACGCCTGTGACGTTTCCATATGAAGATTGTGGAGGTTCTGTTGTCACAAATTTTGTAAATTCCTGTTCAAGATGGTCAAATTTGAAAAAGAAACTACTGGATGTGTCAGCAATCCAAACGTCGCCATTATGATCAATTGTTAAACCGTTTGCAGTGTTTAGATCATTTGGAAAATCAAAAATTTTTATGTAATTCTCCAAAGTAGTTTCAGTTAAATTCTCAGCCATAGAAACCTCATTCTGATAATCTTCTAGATTCAGTTTGACAAGGAATCCTGTCGTATCTGGCACCCAATTAGTATACCATAAATTATTTTCAGAATCAATTGCAAGATCACCAGTAAATGATTCTGGTATTGGATTTAATATGCTAAAATATCTCGCATCTTTGTCACTTTGTGCCAAATCAAATACTGTAATTTTTCCACCCGTAAAATCATTCACATAAACATTAGAACCATCAATTTTTAATTTCTGTGGTAATGAACCAGTCATTGATGATGGATAAGACATTCCATCATACGTCTCAGTTATGGTACTGAATTTCCAAATTGAATCATATGTTGCATCAGTATACCATAATGAACCATCTGGTGAATAATCCATTCCCCAGGACATTGTTCGTCCTTGCTCTGGCCAGAGCATGTTCTCAAATTCTGTGAATTGTTCAGAGTCAGGATTAAATTTTGCAATTTTTCCCGTATTGCTCTGCATAAACCAGACATTACCATCTGGTGTCACTTTAATTGCAAGTGGTTGTGTACATAGAGTAGGAATTTTATATTCAGTCACATAAGAATTTGATTTTGCTTCTTCAACACCACAAAATGTATCACGTTGATCATCAGGAAAATTATCCATTGGGGTTCCTGTCTTTGTTAGATCCATCTCAGAATCATCCTGTGACATGGTAGGATCAGGTGGGGGTAATGCAAACAATACAGTGGATGTAAGAAGAATACCACCAAAGAAAACAACTACAAATATTGCTTTTTTGTTAACAGCCAATAATTATTTCAAATTCTAGGCATGTTATATCTTATTCCAAATTATTACAATAGTTTTAACTCGCCGGTTATCTTATCAATTCTTTCTTCTGGGGCAGGGCCCAATGAGATGCATGTTGTAGTGCCTGGTGCAATCTGTGTATGCCCAGCATCTGTGACTTCAGACCAAGGAATATCTAACTCGATGGCGCCTTTTTTTACTTCTTCCAATTCTTTAAGACTTGATACTTTAACGACAACCTTCTCTTGACCATTCCACCATTGGTCAAACCAATCTGAATTTGATTTTCTCACATGTTCTGCGCCTAAAACACATGCATGACCAACCTGCGCAGCAATTTTTCCTTTTCCCATATCTAAATCAGTTCTAACAACTATGACCTGCTTAATGTCAGACATAGTTATACGTGAAAACTGGTTATGATAAACTTTACAATCTACCTATTTGATTTTGGATCCTGACGATTCAAATAATAGTTATTTTGATGTGTGGTATGTGTGGAGACCCAATACTAGATATGCTATACATAGCAGTTCCAACTGTATTATTGGGTACGGGAATTTTCTTTTTGATGGGAAAAGACAGACGGAAAAAGATAGAAGAAATTTTTAGATAAAAAAAAGAAAAGATGAAGAATCTATGTGAGTTCAGACTCTTCATCTTGCTCTAATCTCGAAATATACTCTTTTTCATAATCTTCAAGATTTTGTTGACGTGTGTTTTTTGAACCAGCTTTGTTTCGCGTAAATTTCCAGTCCATGGAACAATTTTTTGATTACGATTATTATACTGTCAAGTTCATTTTTCAAAATTATTCTAAACTACTATTATCTAGTTTTATTCTGAAATCGTGAAAGTGGATCCGAAGGGATGCACTCTAAATATGGTATAACTTTGGGATCCGTTTTCAAAGATTTCAAACACTGATTATTTCAAAAATATATGATAGGTATGCTTTCCATCAATAGTGTTTAAAATATGAGAGTTAAAATCAGAGTAATCATCTCCGTCAACAAGTACTGATTCTATTTCATCTGCAAAAATTATTTTGCCAGAATTGTAGACTGCATGAAACAATATTGATTTATCCTCATAGTCAAACTCTATTTGATTAAATCGTCCAGAATCATGAAATGTGGTGATAAACTGTTCTGTAATTTCATGGTTACCTATTTTAGTCCAGATAATTTTGACGCCATCTGTTGGAATAAATGTTAGATTTATTTTATTAGAAATCATACCAGGTGCACGTTGATTCAATAGGTAACCAAGTTCAGTGTCATCTAGTGTATATGCATCAATACCAAAAGCATATCCCAAATCTCTTTTATGATTTAAGATTATAGAGTGATAAAATTCCTTTAATGATTTAAGATATTCAGTATCATTAGTATCAGAAAATAATCTTGTTCCTACATTTTGATTGATTATGAATGCATATTGCATCATTGATTGACTACTTCCTTTCTCACCTAGTATGTCTCCAGTCTGTACTGAATGTATAACCAAATCGTTGGCTACATCGATTTTACTTTGGAATGATTTATCGTAATCCATTTTTGCATAATCAAATGAAGTATCAAATGTAAAAGGATCCAAATCAGATAGAAGTATTAATACATCATCTAACTTGGCATAATTTGCTTCAAGCTGGTCTGATTTTATACTACCATCAGAATTTACTCGATAGTGCCATGTTCCATCTCCCCAGAAGTTCTGAATTACTGCATCGTGATAGGTTTTCATTATTCCAAAAATTTCTGGATCATCTGTTAGATAGTAATAATGCAAAAGAATTTTTAGAAAAATACCTGCACCATACTGCTGCATGAATTCTTTCTCAACTGATAAATCATCTGCATTGATAGATGATGGAATAAGATTTGTTTCTGGATTTCGTAATTCCCAGTATGATAGTATGGTTTGCTTAACTTGTTCAAGATATTTTGTTTCATCAGTTATTTCATAGGCTAATAGTAGAGATTCAAGCGCTGCAGATCCGTCATAGCTCATATCCATTTCTAGTATTGAAGTACTTTGGCTTGGATATGCAATATAAAACAAATTTGTTTCATGATTCATCTGATTTTTTAATATACCATCTGCGATACTGCGTGTTAGTTTTTCATAACTGGAATCGTATAACGCAAGAGGTGCTAAATCACGTAATACATTTTGATTACTTTCAAGAAAAAATAATTCTGCTTTTGGATGATATCCATGCACCTGTCCATCTAGTAGTAAATGTTGTTCTATCACATCCGCAACATTCCTTGCTTGGTCTAGATATTTTTCATCACCAGTAATTTCAAATATGCTTATTCCAGAATGTAATAGATCAAAGGTTGTCACATCATAAAATGATTCGCTATGTGTATTGAAATGTACACTTAGATTATGTGGATTTTCATAATGTTGATCTCTAATTAGTAACGAACCTTGATTTGCATATTTTGCATCATCAACTATTTTATCCCAAGTTAATAATAAAGAACTAATATCATTTTCTAATGTTATGATGTTGTTCTCGATCAAAAACTCAATTGCATTTACAAATTCAGTTTCTGAGATTGCATTAGTTGCCCACCATCCTGCTGTGTTTTTTACCCATGCTGGAACTTGTTCTTGTGCATAAATATTGGGAATTACTAATACAACCATTGCAATTACTATAGCAGAAAATAGAATGATTTTCACAACTATAGAATTTTGTGCTGAAAAATAAACCGGATCCTTAATTTTCGGAAGAGTAAGTAGTGGATCCGAAGGGATTGATCAATTTATTGAACTATTTTTGGGATCCGGCTAGAATTTGAATCGCTTCTTTAGAGAAATTATCACGATAGCAGGTGCTACAAAGTACATTCCGATGTTTAGTAGAATGACTCCAATGCCATATCCTAGCATTTCCTGTTCTGTATCAATGTCAACATAGTTTAGAATCGCAAGTGATGTTAACATTGGAGTTAGTGTTATTTTTACTGCCTCCTTGAACATTGGATTCTCTCTTTCATAATCTGCCACTGCCGGACTGAATGAATAATAGAATTGGTTGAAACCTGTCATGAATGTTGTACCAGATTGTGTGTGTAGAACGGCATTATCACGAAGTTCCCTTAGGAATTGTACCTGTGGGGCCCGCGCAGAACCATATGCTGCTGTTGCAATTAGGCAACCACCACCTTCTTCAGCAGCAATTGATGTTTGTTTATCATCTAATATAGCAAAAGTATAAACTGCTTTCTCAAGATTTTCTATTTGTTGATCGAATTGATCTAGCCGATCACTGGATATTGAAATAGTATAGTATTTTGGTGTATCATAAATCAAAGCTTCAGCAAATCCTATGTTAACTATTTGATCAGGTGTAAATGTGTCAGGTGATTTGTTAATTAAACTACCTTGAGCATGTATAATGAAGATATCTCTTCCAGAAACTTGGTCTGTTCCAGTATATTTCAAGTCTAAATCTCCAGCAT
>CAZIHG010000059.1:0-15963 GCA_964539205.1 uncultured Candidatus Nitrosopelagicus sp. | reverse complement strand
AACATATAGATCAATTGCTGCAACTGCATTATGATTTACCAAATTCCATAGAAACTCAAGGATTTCAGGCATTATTTTAAATAAAATTGGTAGTAAAAAACACGAAATATTATGTCGTTCCGCATTAGAGAATCTAAAATTTCCGATAATAGGCGTAGTGCCTAAAAACACTGAGAATATTTTAGAGTCAAGGTATCTAGGATTAATTCCAGTTGCAGAACAAAAACAACTCCAGAGAAAAATAAAACAGGTTTCAGAACAAATTTCAGATTATCTTGATTTTGAGAAGATAGTTAAAATTTGTAAAAATGTAGAACGTATACCAAAAACAAAACTACAGAAATTCAAGAAACCAAATATTTCGATTGCAGTAGCACTGGACAGTTCTTTCAATTTCTATTATCATGATAATATACAAGCACTGAGACGTGAGGGTGCAAAAATCAAATTCTTTAGCCCAATTTCAGACAAAAAAATTCCCAAGTGTGACTCTATCTACATTGGAGGTGGAATTCCTGAAATCTTAGGTAAAAAGCTTAGCCAGAATCATTCAATGAAAAACTCTATAAAACAAGCTGCTGAAAACGAAATTCCAATATACGCTGAATGTGGAGGATTAATGTATCTTACAAAATCAATTAAACATAATAATCAGAAATACAAAATGGTAGGCTTGTTTGATGCTGAGACTCAGATGACAAAAAAAATGACATTAAATTATACTCAAGGCAGAATCACTTCTAACTGCTTAATCTCTTCACCAAGAAATTTCAATGCACATGAATTTCATTATTCAAGGATAACCAATATTCCAAAAGATGCAAAATTTCTTTATGATCTTAAAATTGGTGAGGGAATTTTCTCAAAAAAAGACGGTTTTTCAGAATATAACATACTTGCATCTTACTGTCATCTTTATTTTGATAGTGCAAAATTTGCATCGAATATAATTAAAAATTCTAAAACCTAGTTTCCTTGTCTTAGCAATTTGTATAGTGCATTTACAATTGCTGATGCACAGGGACTTCCACCTTTACGACCTTGATTTGTAATAAATGGTATGTCAGTTTTTGATAATTCATCCTTTGACTCAACCGCTGAAACAAACCCTACTGGAATTCCAATCACTAGAGCTGGTTTTGTTATTCCCTCTCTAACCATCTCTATAACTTCAAGTAATGCAGTAGGCGCATTACCTATGACAACAATTCCATCATTCATATCTTCTTTTGCTACACGCATTGACATTTGTGCCCTTGTTTTGTTATCTTTTTTTGCTGACTCAATAAGAGATGGTTCAGAAATATTACAAATGACGTTATTTTTAAAATCTTTAGGATTTTGTTTATTCATTAATCCAATTACTCCATTAACATCAACAACTATACTACACCCATTCTTTAGAGCATCTAAACCATTTTGTACAGCATTCTTGTGAAAAATTACTTTGTTGTCACGTGCAAAATCAAAATCAGCTGTAGAATGTATTATACGTCTAACAATTGGCCATTCTAGTTCACTGTATTGGTGTTCACCAATCTCATTTTCAATGATCTGCATGCTTTCATCCTCAATTGATTGTCCTTTCCTAGTTTGCATCTTCTACCTCCTTTGCTCTTTCAATAATTAGATCAATCATTTTTTCATCAGTTCCAAGGTGTTTTGTTATGCAGACTTTTTTCAAAGAAATTTTTTCTAATGCAGGATTCAAATCATTATTAATGTCAGTTTTGACATGTGCACCCTCATGTAGGAAATAAAACACTATTACTAAAACTTCTGGATTATTTTTTTGGCAACTTTGAATGCCTTGTTCAATGTTTGGCTCTTCAATCTCTAGATAACATCTATCTACATTTTTGTAGGTATTTCTCAACTCATCCACTATGTAGTTAATTGAGATACCGGCATTAGGATCCTTACTTCCATGACCAATTACCAAAACATCTACTTTCTCTTTAGGTAGTGAGATCTGATTTTCTTTCAGTGCTGAAACTATTCGATTGTCAACTAGATCTACAAGTGTTTTATGCATAGTCATGGGTTTTGAGACAATAAATTTGATTTTTGTATCTTTTTGGTATTTCATAGCATCAGCCACAGCAATTTTTACTTTTTTACCAGGATAGAGAAAATATGGTACGATTGTCATTTCGTCAACATCTTTCTTTAGACACTTCTCCATTCCATCTTCAATGAATGGAGGAACTACTTCTAGAAAACAAAATTCTGCAAAGTCATAATTTCCTTTCTGCTTTACTTTTTCACAAATAATTTCTAATTCTTCCTCGGCTTCTCTTTCTCTACTACCTCTATCAATAAGCATTAATCCACGTTTCAATTTTGGATCCTCGCTATTGCTATGGTAAGATTTGGTGGGAATTTTTGTTTCTCAACAATTAATTTTCCTCCAGATGATTTTATTGCAGCAGCTTCTGAGACACTAGAAGTTCCCTCAAACTTTTGTACTGTCTTTGACGGATTGGGTGTACTGATAGATGCTAATTTCTCTCTATCAATATACTCTATTGGTATATCCATCTCTTTTCCCAACTCAATTAACCCCACAACATCTTTTTCTTTCTTAATTGATACAAACCTAGCTATAGATTTGACACTAAGATTGAATTTTTGAAGACTAGATTCTAGACCACTTTTGATGGTTTCCTTTGATGTATCCCAATGCAGACCTATACCGACAACTAAGGTTGGTGGCCTATAAACAACGCCATTTTCTAAAACTTTATCGTCAAATATTTGATCAGAAATTATCAGAAAGCCTTTTGACTGGGAATGTTTTAATTCGTCAAAATTTTCATATCTTGAAACGTTCACAGGAAATTCTTTTTTCCACCAATTCTTACTACCCGCATCCTGATAAATCGCAATTTTTTCCTTATTTACCATTAATGCACTTACTTTAGTTACTGTAGTATCATCATCAATTTTCCATCCAAATTCTTTTCCAACAAGATCTACCGGAATTGTCTTATTGACATCAGCTGCTGTTGTAATTACAGGCGTAGCATCAATTTTCTGTGCAATTTCATTTGATAATTCATTCGCACCACCTAAATGACCGGATAACACACTAATCACAAATTGCATATTATCATCAATTACAATTACAGCCGGATCTGTTTTCTTATCTTTAATGTGAGGTGCAATGAGTCTAATAACTGCACCTAGAGAGAAGAGACAAATTAATGCATCACTTGATTTGAACAAATCCACAATTTTTAGTGAGGTTGAATCGTCATACCAATTTATCATTTTATTATTATCAGAAAATTTTGATGGCGCAAAAATCTCCCAGCTTGGAAATAAATTTTTCAATGATAGACCTATTTCAATACCATTCTTGGTAATGGCAAGGATTAAGATTTTTTCCATATAAAAAATTCGTTTAGTTTAATTAAATTCCTTACGTTTTTTCATACCTGGATAAAATTTTACCATCAAAATCAAAGAGTATAACCTCTACAGGTATTTTTTCTTCAGAATGGTTTCTCATCTCGAAACAGACCTTTTTTGTAATTTCGTCAAAAAACCCTTCTACATTATCTTCTTGTATGATTTCTTGAACATTTCGTGCAGTATTAGCACCAAGTATTTTTGTAACAGTAGCAGTAGTTGCACCACGACTTTTTGCAATTTCAGATAAAAATTTCATATTTACTTTGGAACCTTTTACATGAGTTTGTTTCACGCCAGCAGCCATTTTTGCTAATTTTCCAATAAACCCTGCCACATGCACTTTTTTTAATTCCTTTTTTGCACATTGCTGTATTGTATATCCCGAAAAATCACCCATTTGAATAAATGAATGATCTGGCAATTTGAAAATTTCTCTTGCAAAATCTTCACTTCTACCGCCAGTTGTTAAAACAACTTCATTATCACTCATAGATTGTACAACATCAATTTGTTGTCTTATTGCAGCTGCAAATGATGCAGTTGAAAAGGGAATTACAATACCACTCGTACCAAGTATTGAAATTCCATTCATAATTCCTATTCTAGGATTATCAGTTTTTGTGGCAAGTTCTTTACCTTTTGGAACTGAAATAATTACCTCTATTCCATTTTGTTTTAAAAGATCTCTGCCAACTTCTTGTATATTCTCTAAAATCATTTTCTTTGGTGTTGGATTTATTGCTGCACTACCTATATCCAAACCTAATCCTGGCTTGGTTACTCTTCCAACTCCTTCACCACCATCTATCTCAATGCAACCAATCTCATTAGTTAATGAGAGGTCAACAATAATTTCAGCACCATGTGTAACATCAGGGTCATCACCACCATCTTTTATAACAGAACACTGTGCATTAACTTTAGAAAATTTACAATTGTTTATTTTAATTTTAATTTTGTCTCGCTTTGGTAAAAGTACATCAATTTCATTAATTTGTTTCTGATCAATAATTGCCAACAGTGCAGCTTTTGCTGATGCAGTTGCACAGGTCCCAGTAGTAAAACCAGTACGAAGTTTTCCCTTAGGTTTTTTCGGTAGTTCCACGTTGCAATTTTTCTCTTTAATGTAATAACTTTTGTTAGGGCTGTATGATCTCAAATACGATAATCCATATTGCTACTATTGCTAATCCCCCATAAAGAATGAAATGAGTTGATTTTTGTGAAATTGGTTTTTCTCTGTTGTGTGTTTCCTCATTAAAATCTCCACCAAATTCATGTTTTTTTCCAGCAAAACTTTCAAAATTAAATCGCATATCATCATTCATCTTTTCACTTTGATATTTCCAGAAATCAGAATGTGCCTGTTCTCCTGTTCTTTCTTGCTCTTTGAATGTTTTTTTCCTATTTGACTTCAGGAATTGATATGCATCAGAAATTTCTTTGAATTTTTTACCATCACTGAATTCTGAGTTTCTGTCAGGATGATATTTCAATGATAACCTTCTATATGCCTGTTTGACTTCTTTTGGAGTTGAATTAACATCAACACCCAAGATGCCTCTACACACATCAATATCATTTTGTAATTTTGTGTTAGTTTTTAATGGCATATTTTTTTCAGGATATATTTAAAATTAAATGTTCTACTCTTTCTATATATGGTTAAATCACTGAAAAATGTAGTTGCTATTTCAGGCGCAACTGGTTTTGTTGGAAAAAATTTAAAAAAACATTTTGATCATGAGAATATAAATTATTTACAAGTCACAAGACAATTTTTTCGAAGAAAAAAATTACCTGTGCTACCACATTGTTTTTGTTTTGTACATCTAGTAGGTATAGGAAATGAAACTACTGAAAACAGTTTTGAACAAATTAATGTAGAACTCACCAAAAAAACTATTGATATTTGTAAAAAATCTAAAATAAAAAAAATAATTTACTTTAGTGGATTGGGTGTTTCAAAAACTTCAACTTCAAATTATTTCATTTCAAAATTCAAAGCAGAACAACTTGTCATAAATTCAGGACTAGATTATACAATATTCCGGCCATCATATATCATCGGGAAAGATGATTATCTTACTAAGAATATTAAAGAGCAAATTAGGAAAAAAATGTTATTAGTTCCAGGTTCTGGAAATTATCTAATACAACCAATCTCTATAAACGATGTTAATAAGATCACATGCATTGCATTATTATCAAAAAAATTTTCAAATCAAATATTTGATCTAGTAGGACCAAAAAAAATCACATTTAAAAATTTTTTAAAAAACTCCATTTCGAAATCTAATATCAAAATAACAAAAATTTCTTTGAAAGATGCGTTTGTTAGTGCTCTTACTGATAAGACGTTTCCATATGGTATAGAGGATCTAAATATTTTATTAGGAAATTTTCAAGGTAATTACGGAAAACTAAAAAAGATCTCTGGAATAGAATTTACAAAAATTAGCAGTATTTAGATTCCTGCTTCTTCTCTTAGTTGATGAGATTTGTCAGTATTTTCCCACCTAAATTCAGGCTCATTTCTTCCAAAATGCCCATAAGCTGCTGTTTTTTTATAGATTGGTTTTTTCAAGTCAAGCTGCTTAACAATTTCCGCTGGTCTCATGTCAAAATGTTTGTTTACCAAATTTTCAATTTCATTTTCTGAAATTTTATTTGTGCCAAATGTACTAACCATTAGTGATACAGGCTCTGCAACACCAATTGCATATGCAACCTGCACTTCACACCTATCAGCTAGTCCAGCTGCAACAATATTTTTTGCGACATATCTACACATGTAACAAGCTGATCTATCTACTTTTGATGGATCTTTACCAGAAAATGCTCCACCACCATGTCTTCCCATACCACCGTATGAATCGACAATTATCTTCCTTCCAGTTAATCCCGCATCACCGTGAGGTCCTCCAATCTCAAATTTTCCTGTAGGATTCACATGTATTTTGATATTCTCATTCCATAGATCCCCACATACTGGTTTTATTACATGTTCAGTGATCTGTTTAGTTATCTCATCATGTGTGACATCCGGAGAATGTTGTGTAGAAATAACAATTGCCTCTAATTGCTTAGGTTTATCATCCTCATATCTAATTGAAACTTGTGATTTACCATCAGGTCTAACCCATTGTAGCTCACCGTTTTTTCTTACATCAGTTAGTTTCTTTGTTAATTTATGAGCTAAAAGTATTGGTAACGGCATTAGTTCTTGTGTTTCATTTGTTGCATAACCAAACATCAATCCTTGATCACCAGCTCCTTGTTCTTTGCTCTCATTAGCTGTCACACCTTGCGAAATATCTGGACTCTGTGTATCTAGTTTTATCATGACTTCACATGAATCTGAGTCAAATTTTAAATCGGGATCATCATATCCAATCTCCGCAATTGTTTTTCTGATAACTTGTTCTATATCGAAACTTGTCTTTGATGTCACCTCACCTGCAATTCCAACAAAATCAGTTGTTGTCATAGTTTCTACGGCAACTCTAGAGTCAGGATCACCTCGTAGAAATTCATCTAAAATTGCATCAGAAACTTTATCACAAACTTTGTCAGGATGACCTTCTGTCACTGATTCTGAAGTAAAAAGATAGTTCTTCATAACTATTCAAAAAATTAGATCTCGTCTTCTAATTTTATGAAAAGTACGTTGTTTCCTCTTAGGATGACTCTTCCAAATTTTCCTACAGTCTTTCCATCGTTGAGCTCTTCAGCTTCTGTCATGATCAGATTCATATAGGAATCAACATTTTTCATTTTTCCTTTATACTCTACTTCGTTTTTTAATCTTACAATAACTGTTTTTTTTACACTCTTTTGTAAAGTTGATAATGGTCTTTTAGCAGTTGTTTGTGACAATAATCTTACACTTGATACAAATCGAATTTGTTGAGAATATAAAGTCTTGCTTGGCAAATAAAGTGATCATTTAATTTTTAATAGTTTTTTTATAATTATGATGATCATAACTAAACTAAAAAAACTCGATGAAATACTTGATAGTGGAATCTGTGCAGGAACAATCACTGATATATTCGGTTTTAGGGGCACAGGAAAAACTCAAATGGCTTTACAGATTTCATTAAATGTATTAAAAAAGGGTAAAAATATTTTATTTGTAGATACAACCGGTGAATTTAGACCAGAAAGACTACTTGAAATTGTAACAAATAGAAATCTAGATGAATCATTGCTTACTAGATTGCAAGTTGCAAGAGTGACAAACACAAAAGAGCAGTGTGAGTTAATCGAAAAAATCAAAAAAATCGATGATGTTTCTCTTTTGATAGTTGACAATGTTGCAGATTTATTTTCATTTGAATATTCCAAAAGAGATCAGTTTAATCTTCAACAGCAAAATTTTATGAATTATATGCATGATTTAGCCGCACTAGCAATTAATAGAAAGATTCCTATTGTTGTTACTAACCAACTTATGACAGCTAATGATATTGAATATGAGAAAATGAATTATTCAATAAGCAATTATACTCATCAGAAAATTAAACTTGAGCGTAAAAAAGATAATTATCAAGGAACTTTTTCTACCCCACATTCTCAAAAAATTAACTTTTTTTATAAAATTGCAAAAATAGGTCTAATTGAATAACTTGATTTATTTAATCTCCATTCTCTAATCCTATATGGCAGATGACACTAACTCTATTGGGATTATTACAGTAGCATTAATTGTATTAGGTATTGTGGGCGTGATTTTTTATGAGCGAATTAAAATTAGACAAACAAAAGAAACAACTGGTTAATGCATTATTAATCAAAAAGTTTACTTCATTAGGTTTTAACAAACTTACTGAAATACAACAACAAGCTATCCCAAAAATTCTTGAAAAGAAAAACTCACTGATTATAGCTCCAACAGGTTCTGGAAAAACAGAATGTTCAGTAATTCCTATTTTTTTACATATTAAGAAATCCAAATCTACAGGCAAGATCAAAATGTTATACGTTACTCCATTACGTGCATTAAATCGAGATGTTCATAGACGAATTATTACCTACGGAGAAAAAGAAGGCCTTAATATTAAAATCAGGCATGGAGACACATCTCAAGCAGACAGAAAAAAAATCGCTGACTCACCCCCAGATATTCTTATCACAACTCCTGAAACACTGGTACTATTACTATCTCAAAGAAAATACCTATCTGCATTATCTGAATTAGAGTGGATTGTAATTGATGAGATTCATGAGCTTCTAGCAAGTGAAAGAGGATCACAGTTATCGATTAGTTTAGAACGATTACAACTTAATTCTAATCAAGAAATACATCGAGTTGGTCTGTCAGCAACTGTTGGTAATATTTATGAGGCAGGTAAATTTCTTGTTGGAAATACTAGAAAATGTGAGATCATACGGGACAAATCAATTCGTCACTATGACGTTGATGTAAAATTTGTCGATGGAGGTATCTACGAAGTTGCTAAAGGAATTATTGACTATGTTAATAAAATGAAAATTCATTCACCAGTATTATTATTCACAAACTCTCGTGGTGAATCAGAAACACTTGCATCCGTATTAAAAGAAAGAACTAAAATGAAAATTGACTTACACCATGGATCACTTTCAAGACAGGTAAGAGAAGAAACTGAAACTATTCTTCGTGATGGTGTACCAGGTATTGTCGTATGCACATCTTCGCTTGAATTGGGTTTAGATCTTGGTTCAATTGAGTTAGTTATACATTATGGCTCACCAAGGCAGGTTTCTAAATTCATGCAGAGAATTGGAAGAAGTAAACATAGTAGAAGCTCATCTGCAAAAGGACTAATCATTACAAACCATGCAGATGATGAATTTGAGACAAATGCGATCATACAAAGAATTGAAGAATCTTCAATTGAAGAACAGAAAATTCACGATCTACCATTTGATGTTCTTGCGCATCATTTAGTTGGGATGACAAAACAATTAGGTGATGTATCTGTAGAAACGGCATTTAGGATGATAAAGCAATCTTATCCATTTAGAAATTTAACAATAGAAGAATTCTCGAATGTTTTAGAAGCACTTGCTTCAGAATATCTCATATTTTTCGATAGAGAAAGAATGTCATTTTGGGATTCAAAAGGAAGGTCGTTTAGATACCATTTTGAGAATCTTTCAACTATACCGGATATTTTAAAATACAAAGTCATTGATATAACTAGCAAAAAATTTGTTGGAACTCTTGATCAACGATTTGTAGGTAGTTATGGTGAGTCAGGAAATATTTTTGTTTTACGTGGTCTACAATGGAGTATTCTAAATGTTGATAAAAAATCACTAAAGGTAAATGTTGAACCATTTGTTGGAAAAAGCAAAGTACCATATTGGGAAGGCGAAAATATACCAGTTGACTATGTGACAGCAAACAAGGTTGGTAAACTTAGAACACAAGTTAAGTCAGGTTTAGTTAAATTCTCAAACAAAATAATTTCCCAGTTAAATTTTGATGTAATTCCAGATGAAACAACAATTGTTGTTGAATCAGTAAGGGCTGAGGATGAAATTGTGTTGCATGCATGTTTTGGTACAAAAATCAATTCCACAATATCCATATTACTATCATCATTACTGTCATCTACATTGGGATATCGTGTTGATGCACGGTCTGATGCCTATCGTATTTGTCTATCATCTAAAAAAAGAATCTCAGAGAATGATCTCATTTCTGAATTAACAGGCCAATTTGACATTTACAAAATCATGACAACAGCATTAAAGAATACTAATGATATGAATTGGAAGACATGGTGTGTTGCAAAACAATTTAGTGTTGTTGAACGTGGTGCAGCCTATACAACAAAAGCTGCTAATATTATCTATAAGCAATTTGAAGATGGACCAATAGTAATAGAGGCACTTAGAGAATTATTCCATGATAAATTTGATCTCCCAAACACACAAGATATCTTAACAAAAATAAAGAATAAAGAAATAAACATTGTATGGATAGAATCTAAAAGATTTTCATCCCTTGCTGACCCAATTTTAGACAATACCACTAAAAGTTTTCCATCACCAGTAAATATTGATAAAAGCATCTTAGATCTGGTAAGGAAACGCTTAGCGAAGACTCAACACAGGCTTATTTGTGCTAGGTGTGGAATTTGGCAAAAACTCACAACTCCTGAAGATATGCCAAATACACTAAGATGCAAGTACTGTAAGGGTCAACAGATTACAGCCACATATTTTTCAGATTTAGATCTACAAAAAATCATTCAAAAGAATTACAGTGGAAAAAAACTTTCTCATGATGAGGCGTATAAATACAAGAGAGCCTGGAAAATTTCTTCCTTGTTAGAAAATTTTGGAAAAACAGCATTGACTGTTTTATCTGGATATGGTGTTGGTGCAGATACTGCAGGAAGAATTCTAAAGCATGGAGTGATTGATGATGAAAATCTATGCAAGGCGATCATGACTGCTGAGAAACAATATGCACTTACACGAGGATTTTGGGACGATTAGTTTTTCTTAATAATTTTTGAATATGAAGTCAAGACAAGCTCCATTCTTCCTTCTAGACCTGATTTAGCATTAACACCCAGAATTGTAATAATCTCACCTAATGTGAAATCATTCAATAAATCTGCCTGCTTTCTCCAACCTTTAATCCAAATCTGAGCACTATCGTCCTCAACAAACATTTCAGATAACGCTACTGTTTCACCACTCTTAGTTTGTATTTCACGTCTTTCAGGTGCTTTTAGAATTATTGCCTCGATGCAAAAATTATTCTCTTCTTTAATTTGAGAAATTTTTGTTCGAAGTTCAGACATATGTGGAAGTGAGTCATCCTCAATTTTTCTTACAAAAGAATCTTGATCAATCTTGATCACATTTCCAAAAATCTTTGATGGCATACATTCTAGTACACTGTTTGATTCAAAGTTCACGATGACTCCTGATACGTCCGTTAACTGAATCAAGTTCTTTGATTTATCAATTCCAAGGGCAGTAGTCGTACCAGAATCTGATTTCATAACTGATAACAATCTGATTAGAATTGGTTCTATCTCTTGCTTGCCATCTATTTCTATGAGTGTTGCATCATTTCCATGTATTTCCAAACCTTGATTTCCTATTTTTGTTCTAACTCCAAACAGCTTTATTTCTGCATTAGGCACGATAATCTTTGGTAAAATTGATTCATCTTTACCCCAGAGTACAACATTAACTAAGGTGTTATTTTGTCCGTTAAGCCTAAATTTCAATGCACTTGAAGGCTGACCTTTGGAATTTTTATATTCTAATAGATTGATAATTCCATTTATCTTTCCAGTGACTACAAGATCTTTCTGATCTTCTTTTACTTCACCTGCATCTATCGTAATTGAATCTATTGATGGAATGTCACTACTAGATTTTGTCGATTCAATTGTGGCACCAGATCCTATGTTAAGTGTTGGTGCACCAGTAAGATCAGATTTGACATACGCTTTGATTATCTTTACCAAGTCTCCTGGTTTAAGATTTTCAATTTCTGGTAAGTTTGCCTTTTCATCCCATAGTTTGACACTTACTCTAGAGTTAGAATCGTACACAGTCATTGTTCTAAGAAAGAATGGAGTACCGTCTTTCTTGATAAACTGTTTTGCTGGTGACAAATTCAAAACTCTGCTTTGTAAAGTGACTTCTTTTGCTCCAACATAAAGATCTTTTAGCTCTATCTCTCTTTTTTGTGAACT
Organism: uncultured Candidatus Nitrosopelagicus sp.; assembly: GCA_964539205.1. Lineage (GTDB taxonomy): Archaea > Thermoproteota > Nitrososphaeria > Nitrososphaerales > Nitrosopumilaceae > Nitrosopelagicus. The sequence continues at coordinate 3,829 of CAZIHG010000059.1, read as the reverse complement.
TTCTAATGAGATACCGAGATCTGATGCTACAAGGAATAATGCACCTTGATCTGTTAGATAACCAGAACCAATCTTATCTTTTTTTTCATTAATTCTTTCTTCTATGACTGAACGTGATAACTCTGGCGCATTTTCTAATAGTTTTGATAAAAGATCTTCAAATTCTGACAATTTGTTGTTATGAAAACAAGATTACTAATAAGATTATGTTTGTTTTTTCTTGAGATTCCTACTAGTCTCTAATTGAACGTTGATAGTTTAACTGCCCATCTTTTGATGTAATTTCTGCTTTACAATCATAAAAATTCTTGTCAGTGTTGACATATACCACAAATTTTCTTGTGTCAAACTTTTCTATATTATGAAAATTATTAGAATCAGTAGTAATCACTTTCTTATTTTCATCTGTTATTGTAATTGTAATTTTTGCATTATTCAAAAACCCAACTCCATTTACAAACTCACCAGCAATGCTTACTATGCCAAAATCATTCTTTTTACAGGTAAAATGATTAATGCCGGCTTTTAACGCAGTCTCTGGATCAATCGAATTATCAATAATTTGAGGTACGGAAATTATGTCTGTTTCTAAACCATCGCTTTCATATCCTGATTCAGAATCTCCTTCAATTGTTTTACTTGGTGTTTGTCCAGAACGTAATACCTCAACAAGATTACCAGAATATTCTCTATTCTTGGAATCGTTAATTTTCTCAAGTATTTTATTTACAATCTTTAATGTTGGTTCATTATCTAGATTTGAATCATTTTGATTGTATGCAGCATTATTGTATCTATAATGCTGCATATATGGATCAAATATAGTAACTTGTACTATGATATCATCATATGAACAACCTGACATTCCTCCTTCTTTGGAGTTTTCAAAAAAACAATTACCAGTAGTCTCCGAGAAACCACTCTTAAGCGCAACATCAAAAATTGTTTTGTCATATTCTTTTACATACCAGAATTCCTTCTGCTCAAATTCATAGTCAAATTGATATAACTCTACTACAATTGATGAAAGTTTTAATTTTTTATAAATTGGATCAAAGAATTGTGTTGTATCTTTTAGAATAATTTCTGAAGAAAGCATATCAGTATCGTTATTATCTAGCATGTTTTCGGTCTTGATTATTTCCCAACGTGAACCAAAGATATCTCTTACATCATCTTCTGTCAAGATATAATTTTTTTCAAAGCTTGTAAGAAATTCAGACTCCTCTTCATTTAATTCAGAAACTAAATCAGGAACAAACTTTTCTCCTGCACGTTGTCCGAATGTAATAATTTTATCACTTGTTTCTGTAACTGCTTTTGCCGTTGCTATATTTGATACTCTAGATTCTCCAACTAAATTGTGAGCCTTGACACGATAATCATAGACATCTCCAGCTATAATATTTGAATCAATGTATGTTATTAGTTCAGCTTTTATGTGATTGTATGGTTCTGTAATACCGATATTTCCAGATAGTAGATTCCAGGTAATACCACCATTAGTACTTCTTTCAATAGAGTAATGAGTAACTGGTATCTGTGAAGAAGGATCCGGTGACGCAGTCCAGGATAAATTAATTGGGAGGTTAGTAATCGCAACTAAATTTGTAGGCGCATCTGGAGCAGCAGTCAAAGTTTCCTCCGATTCGGCGTTTGTTTTTTCTAACACTGAAGATACAGTCATGATTAATACTGCAATTAGAACAAAATAGATGGTGAATCTCATTTTAATTCCCTCTTGAATGATGAAATGATATTATGGAATTTTATTTCATTTATATCGTGTTTTGCAAATTCTACCATACCACAGAATTCTAACCAATTCTTGATCTTCCTAGAATGAGTTAATTTCCGCTTTTTCATTAAATGTATTAATTCCGATGAGTTTAGTTCACTTCCAGAACCTATTTTATTAGAATAGTAATAACGAATAGCCTGTGATAATTTTTCATGTGCCTCTTTCTTTTTACTACCTCTCAATAATTTCAAAGATTCTTCGACCATATCAAGAGTAATTTGTATCACATTTACTTCAGGAATGATTTCTGGCAATAATACTTGGTTTTCGTGCAGTAATAATCTCTTTTTCAAAATTGTATATCCCATTATTGCCAAAAATATTGTAGCGATAATTATTCCCAGAATTGATATCAATTCGTAATCTGGTTCTAGTTCACTTGTGATACTAACATCAGGAGATTGAATGATGTGCTTAGTATTCTGGAAGATGTCTCCTCCCCCAATACTTTCTGAAAACATCGAGTCAGATATTCTGTTAACAGTTGCTTTTGATGAGTATTGTATGGCAGCATTAGTTTTTTCAGCGTCTTGTGGATTTTGTAATGCAAGTGATGTGAAAATCTCTTGGTTTAGATCATCACGAAGTAATGTTGTATGCTTTTCAATCTCTTCGATCAAATACGCTTGAATATCTTCCTTACTAAATGATTTGTAATAATCATTCACTTGTGTTAAATCTGTTCCCTTATAGTGGCCATCTGATTTCAGAATCTGTCTTGCATCAACATATTTTGCGGGATTAAACACATAATTCGGAATGCTTTCTGGGTTGTTGGGATCAAAACCTCTCTCACGTAGATAATACTCTAAATTTGAGTCAGGATTTGTATCAAACTTTTTTCCATTTATAATATAGTCTGGATTTCCCACAGGATCTAACATTGCCTGTGCAAGTTCAATATATCCATCATCATATCTATCATGGTATTTGATTTTATGGAGCCAATTCTCTCTCATAACTTCTTTCTGTTTAAGCAATAATTCGTTAATGGATTGACCTTCTAGACTCGCTGAGGAGATGTCTTCTCCATCTTTCGTGTATGTATTACCACTGAAAAAATCCCCTTCATGTAATTTAAGAATTGAGAGTTCTAATTCAACAGTCTGTTCAGATTTGACCGTATCAAAATTTTTTCCATCAAATATGTTTTTGAAAATATTAACTGCATCTGAATTATCTGCTTTAGTTGTTGTATGTTGTTTTACAATTGATTCAGAAGTTATTTGCTGATCCTCTATAATCCATTTTATTTTTTCTTCTTCACTGAATGAAGTAGAAAGTAATGAATTTGAAAAGCAAATTACTACAAATATTGCTAGAATGCCTAGCTTCAATCCATTAGGCAACATTTTTTCAAAAAATTTTCTGAAGTTAATACCAATAGGTTCATTCTACGAATGTATTATAGACTTGGAGAATAAGAATGGGAATTTTATTCATGACTAAATATCCAAACACAATCATATCATTTTTAACACATCTTCAAATTACATTCTGATTCTACAGAATCATTTCAAAAACATATTTCAAAAAAATATTCTAAAAAATTATTTCATGTTTTTGAAATCAGATGAAGCTATATACACTTCACACTGTATCAACACTAACATGAAAAAATTACCGATTACATTTGGTATTGCACTCCTCGCAGTAGCAATAATTTCTGCAGCTTCACTAACTGATGCATCTGCATTAATTGATGATGGTGTACTAACAAAATATTCACCAAATGGAAAATACAAAGTCGATATGTCTTGGGAACCTGCAGGTTCTATTGAGCCAGGCAAGAATTATGATTTTACTTTTCAAATAAGTAATGCATTAAATGAAAAAAGCCTTCAAGTTTAAAATTTTGACTTGAATGTGATCCAAAATGGTATTCTAGTTGAAGATATATCAGTTAACGCAGCAGGAGTTGTAAACCAGGAATTATTATTTAACCAAGCAGGAATTACTCACGTTTTACTCTCAGATATTAACGGTTCTGGTCAAGAAGTAGACTTTGTCTTTCTAGCAGATAGACCA